>JBLHZH010000133.1:0-6759 GCA_047629695.1 Rhodoferax sp. | reverse complement strand
GAATTAGCAATGCAGGCGTCATCTCAAACAGGTTTCTGACAACAAAGTCCGTAGCGCAGAGCGTTATATAGGCTGGCGCCGATGCCTTGTTTTTCAGGTAGTTTTCATGTGAACGCACCACCAGCGTCTCGCTGCCTTCAATGCCCAGCACCTCACCGGCCTGAGTCGCCAGTGGCAGGGTGAAATTACCCAGACCACAAAACCAGTCAATCACACGTTCATTTTTTTTAACGTCCAACAGCCGCAGTGAGCGCGACACCAGAACTTGGTTGATGTGCGGATTGACCTGCGTGAAGTCAGTCGGTTTGAACGGCATAGTGATACCGAACTCAGGCAGGGAGTAGCTTAACTCCGTGCCCCCCTCATCCAGCAGCTGCACGGTATCGAGTCCTTTGGATTGCAACCACCACTGCACGCCCACGTGCTTAAAGGCAAAGGCCCGTAGCTTCGTGAGGTCGCCGTCAGACAAGGGCTCCATGTGGCGCAGCACCAGGGCAATCACGGTGTCGCCACAGGCCAGTTCAATTTGTGGGCAGGTATCAATCGCCGCCATGGAAGTGATCAGCGCACGCAACGGCAGCAGCAGGTCACTCACCCGTGGCGGCAACACGCGACATTCTTTCATGTCGGCGACATAGCCGCTTTTACGCTCATGAAAGCCGACCAACACTGCCCCTTTTTTACGCACGTAGCGAACCGAGATACGCGCACGGTAACGGTACCCCCAGGCCGGGCCTTCAATTGGCCGCAATATAGTGTCGGCTTTAACCCGGCCCAAATGCCACAGATTGTCTTCCAGAACCCGTTGTTTAACCGCGACCTGCGCCCCAATGTGCAAATGCTGCATCTTGCAGCCGCCGCAGGCGCCTTCATGCAGACCAAAATGGGGGCAACCCGGCGTCACACGCTGTGAAGATTCGCGCTGAATGGCGGTCACCATGCCTTGTTCCCAGTTATTTTTCTTGCGATGCACATTGACAGTCACCCGCTCAAACGGCAAGGCGCCTTTAATGAATACCACTTTGCCGTCGGCTCGGTGCGCCACGCCTTGGGCCTCAAGGTCAAGTGATTCGACCAGAAGCCAGTCCGGCGGATACAGATCAGTTTTATTAATTTCGTCAGTCATGGCGCTATTGTCTCAGGCCGACGAGGCGCAGCGTACAAAGCGCGGTGCAGCAATCCAGCAGGTCATGCACTGCCACGCCCTGCAGCCTGGCAGAGACGACAGGTCTGTTGGTTATTTCAGCCTCATGCTTAGCGAGCGGGCAAATAACGTGCCGGATCAACCGGCTTGCCTTGGCGCCGCACTTCAAAATGCAGTTTGACGCGGTCGGCATCACTGCTACCCATCTCGGCGATCTTCTGGCCCCGGCGCACCGACTGGTCTTCTTTAATTAACAAGGCCTGGTTATGGGCATAGGCCGTCAGGTAAGTGTTGTTGTGCTTCAAGATAATCAGATTACCGTAACCCCGCAGACCGGCACCAACATACACGACTCGACCATCCGCCGCCGCCAGTACCGGATCGCCCGCCTTGCCACCCATATCTATCCCCTTGTTTTTGACCTCATCAAAACCGGCAAGCACAGCGCCATTGGTCGGCCACATCCAGTTAATGTCATCGTCCGAGCCACTCGCCGCAGGTGCAGGTGCAGGTGCCGACGAGGTCTTGGCTGCTGGCACTTGGGGCGTGACGATTGGCGTAATACTACCCTGCGTTACCGGCCGCACGACCGGTTTGGTGCTAGCGACCACTACCGGGGGAGCCACCCGTAATACCTGGCCGATTTCAATCAGGTTAGGGTTCTCAAGATTGCTCCAGCGCGCAATATCGCGCGAAGACTGGCCTTGCTCCAAGCCAATTCGAATCAAGGTATCACCGGGTTTAACACTGTAATAGCCTGGTTTTCCCGCATTCTCAAAGCCGGGTAATTGCTGGACGGCCGACGCATTGGGGTCTAGCACGCCGGCGGACTTCATGCCCCCACGGTCTTCCACTGGCGCCCGATTCAACCCTGAGCTGCTGCATGCGCCCAACAACAAACCAGCTACCACGACCGCCAGGACAGAACCCAAGCGCCTATTCAAACCAAACATACAAAATTCCTTCATGCGACACCTGATTTTAGAGGGACAAAGTGAACAGACTCCAGAACTGTTTGCCTCAAACCTTGCGGGGTTTTATCAATCACCAACAAAGCCTGCTGCTTTGTCGAGTTTGTTCCCGTAAACACCGGAGCCACCAAGCGCCCGCCGACGGTCAGTTGGTCAATCCAGGCTTGCGGCACGGGCTCCCCACCCGCCGCTGCGATAATGGCCGCATAGGGAGCACCTTGGGCATAGCCAACCATGCCATCACCATATATTAGATGCAGATTCCTCAGCCGCAAGTGCCGCAAATTGTCGCGCGCCTTGTCATGCAGTCCGCGCAGCCGCTCCATGCTGTAGACCTCGCTTGCCAGCAGGCTCAACACTGCGGCCTGGTAACCACAGCCCGTACCGATTTCAAGCACCCGGCCCAATTTTCCGTTGCAGCCTTGGCAAAGCAGCTCCACCATGCGGGACACTACCCCCGGCTTGGAGATCGTTTGCCCCAGGCCAATCGGCAAGCTGGTGTCTTCGTAGGCCTGATTAACCAGCGCCGTATCAACAAACCGGTGGCGTTCAATGGTAGCCATGGCAGAGAGCACCAGCGGGTCTGTAATCCCCTGCCCAGCGAGCTTACGCACCATGTTCTGGCGTACCGCCAAGGAATCCATCCCCAAACCCTGTGAGACCACGGGCGTGGGTAGAGGCATAACTGGATACAGGGAAGCACTGTGAACGTGGGCGGCAATCGGTCGATTGACCTTTGATTTAGCGATTGAAAAATCCAGCCGAGCAGGAAAAGACGGGCGCTCTTTCATGCAGCAATCAGGCGGGTGTCGACAGGGCCGACAAGGGCTCCAGATCGCCTAAGCGGGCGGCCGTCTGGGCCCAATAGCTCAGGTGATCATGGTCGGTCAGGTCCACCTTCAGGGGCGTTATCGCCATGTGGCCCTGCGCAGTGGCATGAAAATCAGTCCCGTCAGCCTCATCCATCACGGGGCCAGCGGCGCCGATCCAATACATGATCTCGCCGCGCGGGCTGAGTTGGGTGATCACTGATTCAGCGGCATGACGGCGACCGAGGCGGCACAGTTTGACATGACCAATTTCTTCGTAGGGTAAGTTGGGAATATTGACGTTAAGCAACCAGGGACGCGTACCAATCAGGTTTTTATCGGCCATCTGCGATACCAGCTCACGCACTTTGCGTGTCGCACCACCCAACTCAGCCCAGTTCTTGTTGACTTGAGAGAAAGCAATTGCCGGGATACCAAACAAAAAACCTTCCATGGCAGCGCCCACGGTGCCCGAATAAATAGTGTCATCGCCCATATTGGCCCCGTTGTTGATGCCCGACACCACCAAATCAGGCCGGTAGCCCAGCAAACCCGTCAACGCAATGTGTACGCAATCAGCAGGCGTACCGTTGACGTAGCGAAAGCCATTGCTGGCGCGCGTGACATACAAGGGAGAATTCAGGGTCAGGGCATTCGATTTGGCGCTGTTATTGTGCTCCGGCGCCACCACCTCCACATCAGCTATATCTTTCAAGGCATCGTACAAAGCCACAATACCAGGGGCTTGGTAGCCGTCGTCGTTAGAAATAAGAATTTTCATAGAGCTACATCGTCTTGCAAAAGTTACGTTTCATTGTAGGCGGGCAACCCGACCTAGTGGCGGCCGTCACCCTTGCGACATTTTGAGGTCGCCTTGTCCCCTATCATTTATTTAACTTTTGGAGAGACTACCGATGCATGCCTGGCTATGTGAAAACCCCGTGGGTGTTGATGCCCTGACCTGGAAAGAGCTCCCGACACCCCAACCCCAATCGGGCGAGGTGCTGATTGAAATCAAGGCCGCCAGTCTTAATTTTCCGGACCTGCTGATTGTCCAGAACAAATATCAGATGAAACCGGCCCTGCCCTTTGTGCCAGGCTCCGAATTCGCCGGGGTCATTGAGGCGGTAGGCGAGGGTGTCACAGGCCTGAGCGCGGGCCAGCGGGTCGCCTGTCTGGCCGGAACCGGAGGCTTTGGTACCCATACGCTGGCGCCTGCGGCTCTGTGCCTGCCGCTGCCGGACGACTTCTCGTTTGTCGATGCGGCCGCCTTCATCATGATCTACGCCACCTCACACCACGCGCTGATCGACCGGGCCCAGTTGCGCGCTGGCGAAACCGTGCTGGTACTCGGCGCCGCTGGCGGGGTTGGCACGTCAGCTATTCAAATTGCCAAGGCCTGCGGCGCCCGCGTGATTGCCGCTGCATCCAGCGATGAAAAGTGTGCTTTGTGTACGTCGATCGGTGCCGATGCCACGATCAACTACAGCACAGAGAACCTGCGTGAAGCCGTCAAAACTCTGACTCAGGGGAAAGGGCCGGATGTGATCTATGACCCGGTCGGTGGCAGTTATACCGAGCCCGCCTTTCGCTCAATCGCCTGGCGTGGGCGCTACCTGGTGGTCGGTTTCGCCGCCGGCCCGATTCCCTCTCTGCCGCTGAATCTGACATTGTTAAAAGGCGCCTCCCTGGTGGGCGTTTTCTGGGGCGACTTTGCCCGGCGTGAACCCAAAGCCAATGCCGCCATGATGGGGGAGTTGGCGCAGTGGTACAGCCAGAGAAAAATCAAACCCGTGATCGACCGGACTTTGCCAATGGCCGAACTCAAGGCCGCTTATGCGCACATGGGTGCCAGAAGCGTCATGGGAAAACTGGTGATGGTCAACTAATCCGACCCCAGCCGGCCTCAGCCCAGTGTGGACTGAGATGCGGTAGCAGATGCTAGAGGCAAAGTGGACACCAAGGGCTGCAAGTCAGCCACCTTGGTGAGAACCCAGATACAGGCCGGCGGAATGTTGGCAAAAACCCACTTGACCTGCTGCCACTCATAGCCTGAAGGTACGCTGAAGGGCTCGCCCCAACCGTAAGTGAACTGAATCAGTTGAGAGTCAGGCTTGGAGGCCAAGAAACCCAACAGACTTTGCACCGTCAAGGCTTTGATAGCGGGCGGCAAAGACCTGAACGGCAAACTGGAGACCACCGCCACTGAGCCAAATTGACCATAGCTGTCAAGAACCGAGTGCGCCGAGGACTGCAACACTTTAAGTTTGGGATATTTTATTTTTAGCAAGTCAGCAAGGTTTTTTTGCAGTTCAACCACCTGTAACTGCTCCTCATTAACCACTTTAGACAACGCCCTCGTCACAGCACCAGAGCCGGCACCAAGTTCGAGAACATGTTGGGCACCTTTGGCTAGGCAGGCCAATTCACGAGCCAGACGTGCAGAGGAAGGCGCCAAAGCGCCCATGGTGCGCGGCTCCCTCAACATGCGGAAAAAGAATGACGACATAGGTTGACGGTTGGGCTTCTCCAAAACTTCAACGTGACCTATTCTGGTAAGGCGACTTGATCGTCTACGCTGAACTGGTAGTCTTTGAAAATATGCTCGGCACTCAAGGTCATGTAGCTGCCATCCGGCAGGCGCCGGGTGGTGTCTTTGAGGCGGTAGGTGTAGTGGCCACAGGTCCAGCAATTGAAGTTGCGCATATGGGTACACAAACAGGTCTTGTCCTTCACCACAACCGTTTTAACATCCGGGTGCAGGGCCACTTCGCGGTTGTAGGCCGTAATATAGCCGCAGCTGCCATTGCCATCCAGCAAATAGCCGTAGGCTTCGCAGTTGGGGCGAATGCCGGAGTTGATGGCCGGTGTGCTCTTGAGCATGCGCATTGGATAACCGGTCGGAGAGATGGTATTGACAACAATATCTTCTTCACTGGCCTTGAAGTAATCCTGTTTGACTTTATCGGGCAAACCGCATTCGTTGGCCACGGTAAAGCGAGTGGCCACCTGCACGGCCGAGGCACCCTTTTCCAAAAATGAAACCGCATCGCTGCCAGTAAAAATACCGCCAGCGGCAATGACCGGAATACCGAGCTGCTCGGTTTTCAGGTACTGCACGATTTCGACCATAATTGTGGCCAGATCGTACTGTTCCCAGTCCATGCCAAAACCCAGGTGACCGCCCGCCAGCGGGCCTTCCACGATGATGTAGTCGGGCAAGCGATTGAGACGAGCGTTCTTGCGAAGAAAAATCTGCAGCGCACGAACCGACGACACGATGATGCCCAGTTTGGCATCCCTGAACCGAGGGTGATCGGCCAGCAAACCAAAGGAGCCTAGGTGCAGACCGGCGCTCAGAGTGATGCCGTCGATACCAGCGTCCAGCGCCGATGCCATACGCACCTGAAGCGTTTCGCGAGGCCCGTTCATGGTCAGCTTTTCCATGCAGTTGACGAAAATCAGACCATCACCGCGTTTGGCCTGCATCGTGGCATCCACATGACGCCGTGTCGCATCGGCCAGCACGGCCAGATCGAACTTGATAATGGACTTGTCAGAGTTGTTGATGTTATGTTTGTAGAGCCGAGTTTTATCCTTGACAAAGCTGGTATCAAAACGTCGATCGGAGACGTCGGGCACCATGGCGTCGGAGATATGTCCAATACCCCCCAGGCGAGCCACCTCTAGCGCCAGCTCAGCAGTTGATATATCAACCCCCATACCGCCGACCATGATCGGCACATATTCTTTTTTACCAAATTTCAGACGGAAGTCATCAACACGTTTCATCAAAATCCTTGTGCGTTTCAGCCCTTGGCAATTGGCTTGGGCC
>JBLHZH010000132.1:0-6769 GCA_047629695.1 Rhodoferax sp. | reverse complement strand
TCAGTGCGACTGACAAGATAAGACATGCCCACGATGGCATTCATGGGGTGCGGATTTCGTGGCTTATATTGGCCAGAAACAGGCTCTTGAACTCGGCTGCCTCTTCGGCCCGGATGCGCACCTTTTGCAAATCGGCCTGGGTCTGGCGCAGGCGCTGCTGCATAGTGACAATGGCGGCCAGCATGTCAGATTGCTTCACCGCTTTCGGGTCCAGCGGCGTATCCCACTGTCCCTCGGCAATGCGCAGGGCGGCATCAGACACCTTGTGGGAATCCAGTAGAAAATGCCGCAGGCGGATGGCAATAAATGACACAACACAGGTTTCGGCCAGCACATAAAAAATATGCGCCCAGACCGAACGACCTTTAAACAGGGAGCGTCCATCAATCGGGTTGAGAACCCACATCACCACAAAAGTAAGCAACAGCCAAGCACCCACCCCCCCCCACAAAGTAACACGCGAGGGCGCGGACTTGACGGCAGGCGAAGCGACAGGTTGAGGCAGCATAAGAGCGATGAGTTTAATCTGAGTCATGTTATTGATCCTGTTTC
The DNA here is from genome assembly GCA_047629695.1 of Rhodoferax sp. GTDB lineage: Bacteria > Pseudomonadota > Gammaproteobacteria > Burkholderiales > Burkholderiaceae_C > Rhodoferax. The sequence continues at coordinate 6,217 of JBLHZH010000132.1, read as the reverse complement.
CAATCTTGCCCGCCAGTTCGGGTCATTAGCGATGAGCCGCAGTCAGATCAGAAACGTCACAGGCGATTCTTTTTTCGCCTGGGAAGGCGAGGTGCTGGTGGTCAATATTTTAGGGAAACCCAGTGCGGTCCGCGCTGCCACTGGCAAACCCAAAGGCACCCAACTCAAAGTCAGCGTCACGGCGGCACCGGTGGCAGGCAAGGCGACCGACCACATGTTGCGTTTTCTGGCGCCACACTTTGGCGTCAATGTGGCCGGTATCGAAGTCGTGTTTGGGCGTGAGAATGTGAGCAAGCAACTGCGCATCCAGACGCCGAAAAAACTGCCTGCCGTGTTTACGCCAGCACCCCTACCGACGGCGGACTGACGCCACTCCCGGGAACTTTACCCCTCCGCCCCAATCCCATACTTCGATGTCACACCTAAAACACCCGGTTCGCCGCCTGCTCGCCTTATTTTTAATAGCAAGCTGCATTTTCTCCACGGTGGCCACGGCTCAGTTGGGTCCGTCCTCCGTTGTCACAACCGGGCAAGTGCGGGCCGAGCTGCTGGCCCATGCCCCCAACGGCATTGACCCTGGCAAAACCGTCTGGGTCGGACTGCAACTGACGCATCAGCCCGACTGGCACACTTACTGGAAGAACTCGGGCGATTCCGGCCTGCCCACGGTGTTGCAGTGGACGCTGCCGACTGGCATCACGGCGGGCGAGGTGGCCTGGCCGCTGCCCAAAAAAATTCCGATTGGCAACCTCGTTAACTACGGCTTTGAGGACCGTGTGCTGCTGGCGGTGCCTTTGAGCATTAGTCCCGACTTCAAACCCTCGGTGCTGAGCAGCGAGGTGGAAGTCAAACTCCAGGCCAGCTGGCTGGTCTGCCGCCTCGAATGCATTCCGCAGGAAGGCGAGTTTGTGTTGCGGCTGCCGACCCGCAGCTCGACCGCCTTGCACGCGGTGGTTTTTAACGCCAGCCAACAAGCCCAGCCGCAAGCCCTGCGTGGAGACAGCCACGTTGCCATCAACGGCAAAATGATCAACATCACAGTGGCCGGTCTGCCAGCGGCGCTGCAGGGCCAGACGCTGGAGTTTTTCCCGGAAACGCCTGAGGTGATTGAGACCGCAGCGCCCTGGACGCAGCAGTGGCAGGGCGCCGTATGGACCGCCAGCGTACCGCTGTCGGCGCACCGCAGCCAAAGCCCGATGATCATGCCGCTGGTACTGGCCGGCCAGCTTAATGGCGCACGCCAGGGTTTTGTGACCGCTGCCGAGGTCAACGGCGACTGGCCAGAGGTTGCACCGCTGGCCACCGTATCGCCGTCGCTGGCGCTGGCACTGCAGGCCAACACCAGCGCAGCAACGCCACCACCGGCGTTCACGCTGGGCTTATGGGCGGCGCTGGCGGGCGCTTTGCTGGGTGGCCTGATTCTTAATTTGATGCCCTGTGTCTTTCCGGTGCTGGCGATCAAAGTCATGAGCTTCACCCGCCATGCCAATGATCGGCGCGGTCACCGCATCAGCGGTCTGGCCTATAGCGCTGGCGTGGTGCTGTCTTTTGTCGCGCTGGGCGCCCTGATGCTGGCGCTGCGCAGCGCCGGGGCCCAGCTGGGCTGGGGCTTTCAGCTGCAGTCGCCGTTGATGGTGGCGGCACTGGCCGGCCTATTCACGGTGATCGGGCTGAATCTGGCGGGTCTATTTGAATTTGGCCAGTTTCTGCCCAGCCGACTGGCCACGCTGGAGGCCAAAAACCCGGCAGCCAACTCTTTTCTGTCCGGCATGCTGGCGGTGGCCATTGCCTCGCCCTGTACCGCCCCATTCATGGGCGCCTCGCTGGGTCTGGCGCTGGGCCTGCCGACGTGGCAGGCCTTGCTGATTTTTGCCACCATTGGCGTTGGTATGGCGGTTCCCTACCTGGCGGCCAGCTTAATCCCGGCGGTAGCCCGGTGGCTGCCGCGGCCCGGCGCCTGGATGACGACCTTTCGCCGCGCGCTGGCGTTCCCGATGTTTGCCACCGTGGTCTGGCTGGTCTGGGTGCTGGGCCAACAAAGTGGCATCGACGGCGCCGCTGCGCTGCTGGCCTTGTTGGTGGCCCTGAGTTGGGTGCTCTGGTCGCTCAGCCTCAGTGGCAAAACGCGCGGCTGGATGGCAACGATTTCAACCGCCGTTTTTGCCCTGCTGGTGGGTGCTATCGGCCCGCAAGTCATCAAATTTTCAGAGCCGGTGGGCACCCGGCCCTCAAGTGGCGAACGCTGGCAAGCCTGGAGCCCGGACCGGGTAGGCGCCCTGCTGGCCAGCGGTACCCCCGTGTTTGTCGACTTCACGGCGGCCTGGTGCGTAACCTGTCAGTACAACAAAAAAACAACCCTTACTAACGCCGACGTACTGGCCGACATGGCCGCCAAAAATGTCACCCTGCTGCGCGCCGACTGGACCCGGCGCGACCCGACCATTACCGAAACCCTACAGCAACTGGGGCGTAACGGGGTGCCAGTCTACGTGCTTTACCAGCCCGGTCAGCCGCCCGTGATTTTGTCTGAAATTTTGAGCGTAGCCGAGGTCCGAACCGCCCTCGCCCGCTTGTAAGGACATTGACCTCTCAACTCTGCGAGGCCGCAGGCCGCCGAACTGCGGGTGGTACAAAACAATGACCTGATGGTGGAGCTCGCCCGCCTTTGAAGCGGCCGATGGCTTGCGGCGACAATTGCTGTATGAACACACCCGCTCACCCCAGCACCTTCGCACCCCTGCAAAACGACACCTTCATACGCGCCTGTCTGCGCCAGGCCACGAACTACACACCAGTCTGGTTGATGCGCCAGGCTGGACGCTACCTGCCCGAGTACCGTGCTACCCGCGCCAAGGCCGGCAGCTTTATGGGACTGGCCACCAACACCGACTACGCCACCGAGGTCACGCTACAGCCCCTGGAGCGCTTCCCGCTGGATGCCGCCATTTTGTTCAGCGACATCCTGACCGTGCCGGACGCCATGGGGCTAGGCCTTTCGTTTGCGCTGGGCGAAGGCCCCAAATTCGCCCATACGGTGCGCGACGAAGCCGCAGTGGCCAAGCTGGCCGTGCCCGACATGGACAAGCTGCGTTATGTGTTTGATGCCGTCACCTCGATCCGCAAGGCCCTCAACAGCCGGGTGCCGCTGATTGGTTTCTCAGGCAGCCCCTGGACGCTTGCCTGCTATATGGTCGAAGGGGCCGGCTCGGCCGATTACCGTGCGGTCAAAACCATGCTCTACAGCCGCCCCGACCTGATGCACAAAATACTGCAGATCAACGCTGACGCGGTCGCTCAGTACCTCAACACCCAAATTGAGGCCGGCGCCCAGGCCGTGATGATTTTTGATAGCTGGGGCGGCGTGCTGGCCGATGGCGCATTCCAAGAGTTCAGCCTAGCCTACACGGCACGGGTGCTGGCACAGGTCAAAAAAGAGCACGATGGCGTGCGTATTCCACGCCTGGTGTTCACCAAGGGTGGCGCGCCCTGGCTGGCCGAGATGGGGCAACTGGACTGTGATGTGCTAGGGCTGGACTGGACCGTCAACCTGGCCAAAGCACGTGCGCTGCTGGGCCACAGCAAGGCGTTGCAAGGCAACATCGATCCAAATGTGCTGTTTGCCTCGGCGCCGCAAATTGAGGCCGAAGTGGCCAAGGTGCTGAACAGCTTTGGTAAACCCCATAGCGGCACCGGCACCGGCCCCACACATATCTTTAATCTGGGTCACGGCATCAACCAGCACACCCCACCCGAGAGTGTGGCCGCGCTGGTGCAAGCCGTACACGCGCAGTCACGCCAAATGCGGGGCGAATGATTTTTTTCCAAATCCATACCATCTTTTGGCCTGAAACGCGGCGCGTGAAGTTGGACTTATGCACATAACTGACAAAGTACCTGCAAAGAGTTCATCACTTTACCGTCTCCCGCTACAAATCCCATAGCGACTATAAGTCATTGATTTAAAACAGTTTTAAAATTTGTAATTTTTATAGATATTCGCGTGAAAGCCTTGGCTGGCAAGGGTTTGGAGGCCTTCAAGGCAATCTATCAACAAAGTTATCCACAGATATCCGGGGTCGAGGTCAAATCATTTATGAATCAAAGACTTAACGCTTATTTTGTTAGTTTGCACCAAGGTAAGTCATCGGCAACGGATTTTCAGGCTGCGACATGAGTCATTGGCTACCGGTTTTGGTGCAGACGCCGGTGCACAGTCAAGTCGCCGGGCCCTTAACTTATCTGAGCGAATTTGAGCTGGCGCCCGGCACATTGGTACGCGTCCCTTTGGGTCAGCGCGAGTTGTTGGGTGTGGTCTGGGAGCGCCCAGAGGCGGCGATCCAGGAGAGCCCGCTGAACCCGGAAAAAATACGCCCGATCGCCGCTAGGTTGGACGACATTGCCCCGCTGACCCCGGCCTGGCGCCAATTAGTCAGCTTTGCCGCGCATTATTACCAGCGCTCGCTGGGCGAGGTGGCGCTGGCGGCCTTGCCGCCGCAGTTGCGAGACCTCACACCGCAGCAATTAGGACGACTGCTTAAAAAGCACGCGCAGAGCCCGGTTACGCGCCCGACCGGCTCGGCTATGGCCCTTGGCACATTAGTATTAACCCCAGAACAGACCGCGGCGGTCAACAAGTTTGAGACCGAAGCCGGCCCATTTCTGCTTTTTGGTGCGACCGGCAGCGGCAAGACCGAGGTCTATTTGCGTAGCGTGCAACAAGTACTGCTGCGCGACCCCGGCGCGCAGGCAATCGTGATGGTGCCCGAGATCAACCTAACGCCGCAACTGGAAGCCCGCTTCATGGCGCGCTTTAGCCCGATGTTTGGCGATGCTGCCGTGGTGTCGATGCACAGTGGCATGACGCCGGCCCAGCGCCTCAAAAGCTGGCTGGCGGCGCACAGCGGTACGGCGCGCATCATACTGGGCACGCGCATGACGGTCTTTGCCTCGATGCCCTGCCTGAAGCTGATCATCGTCGACGAGGAGCACGACCCCAGCTACAAGCAGCAAGAGGGTGCTCGCTATTCGGCGCGTGACCTGGCGGTCTACCGCGGGCGGTTGGAAGGTGCCAAAGTGATGCTCGGGTCAGCCACACCGTCACTGGAGAGCTGGCACCACAGCCGCCCCGCCGACGCGGGGGGACGCTATGTACGCTTGGCCATGCCGAGCCGCATCGGCACAGACGCCGCCCTGCCGCTGGTCCGCCGGGTCGACATGAATCACCAGCCAAAAAGATGTGTGTTTGCGCCGCCCTTACTGCACGCCATCGTGCAGCGCATTGCCCGGGGCGAGCAAAGCATGGTGTTTTTGAACCGCCGCGGGTATGCGCCGGTGCTGCACTGTGCGAACTGTGACTGGAAGAGTGAATGCCCACATTGCAGCGCTTTCCGGGTATTTCACAAAATTGACCGCACGCTACGTTGTCACCACTGCGGCTTCGGCGAGCGCGTGCCACGCGCCTGCCCGACCTGTGGCAACCCCGACATTGCACCGATGGGCCGGGGTACTGAGCGGCTGGAGGAACACCTAGCAGAACTGCTGAACGAGGTGCGCCGCCCGGACTCAGTGTCGGTCCTCTGGCCCGAAGGTGAGCCGGTGCGCATTGCCCGCATTGACGCTGACACCACCCGGCTGAAAGGCGAGCTGGAGGCGCAACTGGCGCGTGTGCACTCGGGCGAGATTGATGTGCTGGTGGGTACCCAGATGATTGCCAAGGGGCACGACTTTCGCCGTATCACACTGGTCGCAGCCATCAATCCCGACAACGCACTGTTCTCCAGCGACTTCCGGGCGCCCGAGCGCCTGTTCAGCCTGCTGATGCAAGCGGCCGGCCGGGCTGGACGCGACGCCGGCATTGCCGCCACCAGCGAAATGTGGCTACAAACCTTTCATCCCAAACACCCGCTGTTCGAGGCGCTGAAGCGTCACGACTACCCAGCCTTTGCCGAAGAACAACTGCAGGAGCGCTTGCAGGCGGCGATGCCGCCCTTCAGCTTTCAGGCCCTGGTGCGGGCCGAGGCCCGTACCCAGGAAATCGCACAAGGCTTTTTAACAGCCGTCCGGCTCGCCGCCAGCACAGTCGACCACGCCGAAGCACTGCTGCCCCACATCACCCTCTATCCGGCCGTGCCCATGAGCATGCAACGCGTGGCCAATGTCGAGCGGGCCCAGATGCTGATCGAGAGCCCGTCCCGGGCCGCCCTACAACACTTTTTGA
>JBLHZH010000131.1:0-6813 GCA_047629695.1 Rhodoferax sp. | reverse complement strand
TGCGCGACGACCCGAGTGGGATTGCAAAGTTGCCGGATGACAAGCTATTTTTCTGCAACTGGCCGATGCGCCTTGGGTCAATACCGATGTGCTGACCGATAGCCGGCCTTACCGCTGTTTTCAAGGGCAGGGCGAGCTGGCGTTGACTCAGTTCACGATGGCCGTGCTGGACGCCGGCTATAGCGGCCCGTTAATGCAATAGATGCCAAACACTCGCTGTTATGGCTGGAACACCAGGTGCGTCAGGGTCGGGCCAGTGCGGCCATGTCTTACAAGATGCCACGGGTTGCGCCGTCTCCGCCTTCAGTGTTAGCGAGCTGGCCTTTGTTAAATAGGCGGTTGATCCGGCCGCTGCTACTGGGCGAGCGGCCTGGTTGCAGGCCAGTGGCTTTTGTCTGCTGGGCCAGCACTGTTCCAAGCAGGTGGCGCTGTATGGTCAGGGTTTGGTACGCATCATTTTGAACCTGAAAGAAAATTCGTTTGCCAGCAGCCACTTCGAACTGCATAGTCCCTCGGTCTGCGCCGCGGCACTGGCCACGCCCGACGTGGCGGCTTCGCTGGCGCGTGCCGAGGCCTTGCAATGTTCGCGCGTAGCGGAGTGCACTGGGCAAAACGAATTGGCTCCCCCTGCTGGGCGCGCACCTGACGGCGGCCTGGTTTATTTCTGCGGGGGCCGGTGTCTGATAACTATTACGACGATCTACCCGCCAAGTATGAGGTGGAGGCAGGCCGACTGGCCGACCTGCGCAAGCTGGATATTTTTATGACCGCGAGCCCGACGGCCGCGAGTTGTTGCACTCCGATGGCATGCCGCTTAACGATCGCTTTCACTTCGAACTGGTGGAGCACCGTGGCGGCTGCGGTGCGCCCAATTCCCCTTCAAGTCTGGCCGCCATGGCCTTGTGGCGCGAGGCGCAGCCTGTAGTCTGACCCGGTCGTCACTTGTTTTTAAAGAGATAAAAAATGATCAACGGCAACACAGAAATCATCGCCTACATCGACTTTCCCATCCATCCCTTCAAGGCACCGATGAGCTACAACCCCTGGTTTGAAAAAGTCGGGGTCAACGCTATTGTGGTGCCCCTGGATTGCCAGGCACCCGACTACCCAGACTTTTACCCCATGACACACCAGGCCGTTGCCCGTGAAGTCATTCTCGATCGCTGGCAGAAGTTCTCTATTTACGACATCGACTTTTGCCCATTTCCACGGTCGATCTGGCGCCGACGGTCTTGGCCGACATATCTTATTTTAGTTAAGGCTGGAGAGGTCGAGTTTGTCGAGTCGACTCGCCTGCCCCCGTAAGACCGGGGTGCCCCGACCCGCACCGTGCTGGGCACGGTCTCGTTTGAGTTGGTTAATCAAGTTGTTTGAGGGCCAGGCCATGAACGAGACCATCGGATTTGGTATGGACACCATCACCCAGGCTAGGTCGCTGACGGCCAAGCTGGCCGCCATGGCCGAGGCCGGCTTTAGTCAGGTGATGCTGAGTGTGTGCGATCTGGCTAGCCACTTTGGTGGCGTGGCGGCGGTGATTGTGGTGGTGCAGGCCAGCGGCCTGCGCACGACCGGCTTTCAGGTGCTGCCTAATTTTGAAGGCCTGGCTGGTTATTGGCATGACTACAAGATGGCCATTGCCCGTACTTTTGCTGCCAAAACGCTGCTGGACGGCATTGACGAGCTCGACCCCGAGCGCATCTTTCGGGTTCAGTTGTCAGACTTCTTGTGGCACGAGACTCCGAGCTTTGAAGAGCGCATGGTGACGGCGCGTACCTTTCGGGTTTGTTCGGGTGAGGGCGTACACAGCGACGAACTGGCTGATCTGGTGTTGCGGCTCGACAAGGTCGGTTACCGGGGTGACGACAGTTATGAGGTTTTCAACGATGACTACCAGCAACTGCCCCTGAATGTGGTGGCACAGCGGGCCTGGCGCGGTACGCTCTGGCTCAGTGAGGACGTGTTGTACTGTGCGCCCTCGCTGCCGAGTGGGTGAGCCGCTGAAACCCTGGTTACCCTGCCAAGCGGGGCTCGCTGAGCTTGAGGCGAGAATAACGGTTTAAAGAAAGAAACGCATGCAACAACGACAACTTGGTTCTTTTTTTGTTTCCGCCTTCGGTCTGGGCTGCATGAACCTGAGCCATGCCTATGGTCAACCAGTTTCAGCCGAGCAGGCTGAGCGGGTGCTGCTGTCAGCGCTGGATGCCGGCGTTACGCTGTTCGACACCGCCGCGCTTTACGGCTTTGGTGCCAATGAGACGCTGGTTGGCAAGGTCATGAAACCGCATCGCCGAAAATTCACGCTGGCCAGTAAATGTGGCATGCAGGGTGTAGATTTGAATGGTGACGGCAAACTGGTGCGCGTTATCGATGGCCGCCCCGAGACCCTTAGAAAAACCTGTGAAGACAGTCTGCGCCGCCTGCAGACCGATGTGATTGATCTTTACTACTTGCACCGTTGGGACAAGAAAGTCCCTATCGAAGACAGTGTGGGCGCTTTGAGTGACTTGGTGCGCAGGGGGCATATCCAGAGCATCGGGTTGAGCGAAGTGTCCGCTGGCACTCTGCACCGGGCCCATGCCGTGCACCCAATTGCTGCCGTGCAGACCGAGTACTCGTTGTGGACGCGTAACCCTGAAATCGCCGTATTGCAGGCCTGCAAGGCGCTGGGCGTGGCCTTTGTCGCCTTCAGTCCGGTAGCGCGGGGTTTCCTGTGCGGCCAATTGTTGGACGTGAGCACACTCGATGCCAAAGACATCCGGCGCAGCATGCCGCGCTTTTCACCTGACAACTATGCCGCCAACCTCAAGTTGTTGGCGCCTTACCAGCGCATTGCCAAAGACGTGGGTTGCAGCCCTTCGCAGCTGGCGCTGGCTTGGCTGCTGCATCAGGGCGAGCACATCATTCCGATTCCAGGCACCACCAGCACCGCCCATCTGGGCGAAGACCTGGAAGCCGCCGACCTGCGCCTGAGCCCGGCCACGCTAGCCCAACTCGACGACTTGATCAACCAGACCACGGTGGTGGGTAACCGCTACAACGCGGTAAGCGAAAGCGAAGTCGATACAGAAACTTATTAGAGAGCAGGAAATCCAAAAATATCGTCGTCTATGCGAGGCCGCCGGCCGCGGCAGTCCATGAACTTCTGGATTGCCGCGCTGCGCTCGCAAAGACGAAAAAGCGTCATGAACGGCTAGGGTCTGCGACCTTCAGGACACGAGGGGATACAGTTGTCTATTTCCATTTTTTTAATAGCGCCTATTTATGAAAATACCTAAATTTATTCAACTGCACCAGGCTGATGACGACTTGATACGCCAGGAATTGTTGACGGGTCTGGGCGCTCCGTTGGCTCACATCTCGCCCAAGTACCTCTATGACACACTGGGTTCACGCCTGTTCGAGGCTATCACCTGCCTGCCAGAGTACTACCCAACCCGTACCGAGGCGATTATTTTTGCGACGCATGGCGCCGCTATGGCAGCCCAGCTGCCGGTGGCGGCCACCCTGGTGGATCTGGGGGCGGGCAATTGCGCTAAAGCGGCCAGCCTGTTCAGCCGTCTGGTGCCCAGCCGCTATGTGGCGGTGGACATCTCAGTTGAGTTCTTGCGCGACGCGCTGGACAGCCTGCAGCGACAGTACCCGACACTTGACATGCTGGGTGTCGGTCTGGACTTTTCTGCCGGTCTGGTGTTACCGCCAGCCGCCGGTGACGCGCAAACCGAAGCCCGTGTGCTGTTTTATCCAGGCTCCAGTATTGGCAACTTTGCGCCGGACGATGCCCTTCATTTTTTAAAGAGCGTGCATGCTGCCTGTGGTCCCGTGGCGGGCAGTGGTCTGCTGATCGGGGTCGACCTGATGAAAGGCCGGGCAGAACTGGAGGCCGCTTATGACGATGCGTTGGGAGTCACCGCCGCCTTTAACCGCAACCTGTTGTTGCACATCAATCGGCTGACCGGTTCTGATTTCAGCCTGCCCAATTGGCGTCACTTGGCCGTTTTCAACAGCGCGCAATCGCGCATTGAAATGCACTTGGACGCGACACGTGCGTCCACCGTACGTTGGCCCGGCGGGCAACGTGCGTTTGCTGCAGGTGAACGCATTCACACTGAAAACTCCTACAAATGGACGCAGGCCGGTTTTGCCGATCTGCTGCGACAGGCTGGCTTCGGTACTTGTGTCCACTGGACCGACCCGGCGCAGCGTTTTGCCGTTTACTGGGCACCAGCGGTTTAAGAAAGCGACTCATGCCAATTTATAAACTTCTAACTGTCGGGTTGCTGACCACCATTGGTACCCTGGCTTTAGCCCAAAACAGCGATCCGGACCTGAGCTTTGAAGGTATGGGGTCCGGTTGGCAGGTGGCCACTTTCCCGCAGCAAAAAATGCCGGTGACCCGCTATCAGGGCGAGAGCGTCGATGGGCGTGCCAGTGTGCGCATGGAGGCCCGGTCTTCCTATGGTCCGCTGGTACATGCGTTCACGCCGCCGCAACCCATCACACAACTGCAATGGTCCTGGCGCGTGGCGCAGCAGGGGGCGGCCATTGATCTGCGCAGCAAGGCCGGTGATGACAGTGCGGCCAAGGTGTGCCTGAGTTTTGTCTGGGACGATGCGCGTGTGCCGTTTTTGGAGCGCCAGTTGTTGCGCCTGGCACGGCTCAGCACCGGGCAGGCCCTGCCAGCGTCCACCCTGTGTTGGGTCTGGGGTGCCCTTGAGGCAGCGGGTGAGGCCATTGACAACCCTTACAGTCGGCGTGTGCGCTCCATTGTTTTACGCAATGTAACGGATGTTGGTACGGCCTGGTTTGACGAGCGCCGCGATGTTATGCGGGACCTGCGCCAGACCTTTGGTGACGAGTGGCCGGCCGGCGCCGCTGCACCGTTGGTGACGGCGGTGTTTATAGCCGCCGATGCCGACAACACGGCAAGTCACTCTATTGGCTGGGTCAGCAAGCTGCACTACGCGCCCTAAGGTGCGTCAGGCACACAAGGTGATGGGCGCCAGTGCATCGCCTTGCGCCAGAATGCGGCCAATAGCCACGGTCTGCGGGTAGCCCAGACCGCGCAAAGCCGCGATGCAGGCCTGCACCTGTTCGGCCGGCACGCTGGCGAGCAGGCCGCCAGCGGTTTGCGGGTCAAAAATCAGCGGGTAGCGCGGGTGGCTGACCATCGCCTCTTGATTGCGCAGGGCGCGGCGCAAGCGCACATTGGCACTTTGCAGCGAGCTGACAATGCCGGCAGCGACACACTCTTCTGCGCCGTCCAGCAGGGGCAGGGCGCTCAGGTCCAACTCGGCGTCGACCCCCGAGGGGCGTGTCATTTCAACCAAGTGGCCCAGTAGGCCAAAGCCGGTCAGGTCGGTGCAGGCGGTGGCGCCAAATTCCCGCAGGCACTGGGCGCCGCGCTGGTTGGAGACCACCATGGACTGCAGGGCCGCATCAATCCAGCGGCCTTTGGCAGCAAGGCGGGCGTGGGCTGCAAACAAGGTGCCGGTACCGATGGGTTTGGTGAGGATCAGTACATCGCCCGGACACATCCCGTTTTTACGCAAAATTCGGCTTGGGTCCTCGTCAATCAAGCCGTTGATGGCAAAGCCCAGTGCCAGTTCTCGACCCTCGCCGGTGTGGCCACCGACCAGCGCGCAGTTGGCTTCGTTCAAAACCTCCAGGGCGCCGGTCATCATCTGGAACAGCACGTCTTCCACTTTGCTTTCTAGCCCCGACGGCACGGTGGCAATCGCGGTTGCCGATTGGGCTTCAGCGCCCATCGCCCAAATGTCGCCCAGCGCATGGTTGGCCGCCACTTTGCCAAAGAGGTAGGGGTCGTCAATGAACGAGCGGAAAAAGTCCACTGAATGCACCATGGCCTTGCCCGGCGGGACCCGCACCACAGCAGCGTCGTCGGGGTCATTCAGGCCAATCAGCACGTCTTCGCGCTGCACTGGGTGCAGCTGGCTCAAGGCCCGCGACAGCACCGTGGCGCCGACCTTGGCACCGCAGCCGCCGCAGCGCATGGCAATGGCCGAAATCGCCTGCCGGGACTCTTCAGCGCTGAGGTCGACCGTACTTTTGGACGCCATGGACGCGCCTGTCGGCTGGGCTGACATCTGGCGCAGGTCCTGAAAGTTGCGCATGAAGCGGCGGTCGATCTTGTCTTTCCAGCGCCAGATCCAGGCACCGCCCCAGCCGAGCCAGCCGCGTGACGCCACCGCATAGCGGTCGCCGGTGCTGATGAGGGCCAGCCAAGTGCGTTGCGGATGGAAGGGTTTAAGAGGTTTGCCCTGCACGTTCAGACGCAGGTTTTCGGTCAGTGGCGGCCCTTGGCGCACGGCAAAGACACCGGCTTTTTCCAGCGGGTAATTGACCATGCTGGCAATGTCACCCGCGGCGAAAATACCGGGGTCAGTCACGGTCTGCAGGGTGTCGGTGACTTGAATAAAACCGCTGGCGTCCAGCGCCAGGCCGGTGTCTTGCAGCCAGGCCGCGCCGCTGGCACGGGTGACCCAGACAATTTCATCAGCCTCAATAATTTCACCGGCAGCAGTTTGCAGGCGTCCGGCCATCACCTGGGTGACGGCCGCGTTGCGGTGTACCCGCACTTGGCGCTGCGCCAGCACGGCGTCAAAACGCTGGCGCACGCCGGGGTTGTGAGTGGGCAAAATAGTGGCGCTGCTGGTGAATAGGTGAAATACCAGCGCCTCCGGGTCACGGCCCAGTTCGCGCAAGGTGTTGCGCAGGCGAAACTGCATCGCCAGCAGCAACTCGACGCCACCCGCGCCGGCGCCCACCACGGCCACGGTGATCGTGCCGGGCTGG
>JBLHZH010000130.1:0-6831 GCA_047629695.1 Rhodoferax sp. | reverse complement strand
CGCCGTCTTCTTTGCTCATTTCGAACAATTCGCTGTTGTCTGCCAGCTCGGCGGTCAGGTTGTCGAGGGTGACGACCACGCCGTCGAGTGTTTTTTTCTCGCGGCCCAGCTCCTGGGCACGTTTTGGATCATTCCAGACGGTCGGATCCTCAAGCGAGGCGTTGACCGTTCTCAGGCGTTCAGATTTGGCAGGGTAGTCAAAGATACCCCCGTAAATCGAGGGTGCGTGCGCTCAGATCGGAGAGTTGGGTGCCGATGAGGTTGATGCGTTCTGCTTCCATGATGCGGGTCCTGACTGTGTGGGTTTCAAATAACAGGCTATTTTCGCATCCAATCCGTGAACTTTTGAAAAGGCAGGCGTGTTGGCGTCTGATGCCGCAGGCAAGCACCAAAGTATCGTCGTCTCTGCGAGGCCGCAGGCCATGGCCGTCCATGACCCTTGGATGGCCGCGCTGCGCTTGCAAAGACGATCAGTTAACGACGGGTGCCTGGGCTATTCTCAAGTCGCTTATACGCTCAAAAAGTCTTCAATCAAGGCCGCCAGAATTTCTGGCTGATCATGGTGCAGCATGTGGCCAGCGTCTTCAATCCGGGCAATACGCACCTGGGGCAGGGCTTGCAGGCGCTCATGGTACTGGGCTAGGGTGTATTTGCCCTTCCACCACAACTCAAGACTGTCATCAGCAGCCTCGACCGATAGAACGGGCAGGTTGATGCGGCGGTAAATCGCCAGCAACTCATCTACTCGGTACAGTTGCGCACTGGAGATTTTGTGCGCGGAGCTGCCCAAAATGCACCATTGGCCTGCGTCGTTTTCATGCGCCCAGTGCTGTGCCAGCCAGTTGGCCTTGTCCGGGCTCAAGCGGGCGTTGGTTTTCATCAGGCGGCGCGCCACACCGGCAGCCGAGTCATAGGCTTTCAATTCAAGCTCGCCGCGCTGATGTTTTTTGAGGTCATCCAGCCACTGGGCATAGCGACCGGGAGCGGCATCGGAGGTGGTGGCCGCCATGCCAAAGCCTTCCAGATTGACCAGGCGGCAAATGCGCTCGGGGCGCACCCCGGCGTACAACATGGCGACATTGCCACCCATACTGTGGCCCACCAGGTTGACCTGCCCCTGCGGGGCGTAATGGTCGAGCAAAAATTCCAGATCAGCCAGATAGTCAGGAAACCAGAAGTTGTCGGCGCCAGCAGCCGACGTCTGGCCGAAGCCGCGCCAGTCGGGGGCAATCACGTAATGGTCGTGGTGCAGGGCGTCGACCATAAACTGGTAGCTGGCGGCCACGTCCATCCAGCCGTGCACCAGCACTAACGGGATTTTGTCAGGTGACGGTTCACCCCAAATTTGAACGTGATACGTTAGATTGCGAATTGGGACAAACTCGCTGTGAGATTTTCTTTTGACTTGGTACATTTGACCCATCATACGGAGACACAACGTGAAGAGCAGTCAAAAAAGCGACAAGTTGGCTCACCCAGCGCCCGACCATTACGCACAAATGTACAGTCAGTTTCAGTGGTCGGTGCCTGAACAGTTCAATATGGCTGAGGTGTGCTGCATGCGCTGGGGAATGGCATCTGATGGGGCTGAAAAAGTAGCGGTTCATGCCTTGTCCGCGGATGGTTCAAGCACTTTTTATACTTATTTTGAGTTGCACGCGCAGGCCAACCGGCTCGCCCATGTGTTGCACAGTTTGGGTGTACAACGCGGTGATCGGGTGGCGGTTGTGATGCCGCAGCGCTTTGAGACTGCAGTGGCCTACATGGCGGTGCTGCAAATGGGTGCGGTGGCCATGCCGTTGTCCATGCTGTTTGGCCCGGAAGCGTTGGCGTTTCGACTGCAAGACAGTGAGGCTGTGGTGGCTATTTGCGACGAAAGCTCGATCGATAATTTGTTGCATGTGCGGTCCAGTTGTCCTTCGCTGCGGTGCCTGTTGGGCGTGGGCGCCGTCCGTGCGCAGGCCGATGTGGACTACGCCCGGGCCTTGGCCAAAGCGTCGCCCCAGTTCACGTTCGTCGCCACCTTGGCCGACGACGCTGCCATACTGATCTACACCAGCGGCACCACTGGCAACCCCAAAGGGGCCTTGATTCCCCATCGTGCCTTGATCGGTAATTTGACAGGCTTTGTCTGCAGTCAAAACTGGTTTGGCTTTGATGGCGTCAAAAATGCACACACCGACGCCATTTTTTGGTCACCCGCTGACTGGGCCTGGACGGGCGGATTAATGGATGCCTTGTTGCCCACGCTTTACTTTGGCCGGCCCATCGTTGCTTTCAACGGCCGTTTCAGCCCGCAAGCCGCGTTAGCTTTGATGGGCCAGTGCGGCGTGACGCATACCTTCCTGTTTCCCACGGCGCTCAAAGCCATGATGAAAGCCTATCCTGGTAGGCTAAAAATTACAGTGCGCCAGCAGTTCAAGCTAAAACTGCAAGCCATCATGAGTGCCGGTGAGGCTGTGGGCGACGCGGTGTTTGACTATTGTCAAACTCAGCTGGGCGTGACGGTAAACGAGATGTTTGGGCAGACGGAGATCAACTACATCGTGGGCAACTGCGCCACCCGATGGCCCGCCAAACCCGGCAGTATGGGCAAAGGTTACCCCGGCCACCGCGTGGCGGTGATTGATGAAGCAGGGCAGACATGCGCTGTGGGTGTTGCGGGTGATGTGGCTCTCAACCGCTTTGACGTGTACGGCCACCCCGACCCCATCTTCTATTTGGGCTACTGGAAGAATGACGCCGCCACCCGCGATAAATTTACCGGTGATTGGTGTCGCACCGGCGACCTTGCCACCCGCGATGCCGACGGTTACCTCTGGTACCAAGGTCGCTCAGATGACGTGTTTAAAGCAGCGGGCTACCGTATAGGCCCGGGGGAAATTGAGAACTGCCTGGTTAAACACCCCGCTGTAGCTAACGCGGCGGTGGTTCCCAAACCTGATAAAGCACGAGGCGCGCTGGTCAAAGCCTATGTGGTGCTGGCACCTGATTATCTAGCTGCGCGCGCAATCTACGTGGGCGATGTAGGCCAATTTGATATAAATTTAATGACTGAATTGCAGGCCCATGTCAAAGGCAAATTGGCACCGTACGAGTACCCGAAAGAGATCGAGTTTCTGGATGCCTTGCCCATGACCACCACCGGTAAAGTGCAGCGCCGCGTGCTCAGGTTGCAAGAGGAGGCCCGTGCTAGACTAAATTCGCTATGAGAGCTGCGCAGCCCGATCTGACTTTTGGGCAGGGCAACCTGCCAGCCCTGAAGCCGGTGATTCTCCCAAAACGGGATCAAGACCCTATGTGTTTCGGTCTCTGGCGTGAGACGAAACGGGGGATCTCTTTGTACGCAGTCGCCCCATCATTATTTTCGATACTTTATTAATTTCATTTTTCGGATACGCCCATGAAGACACGACAACTTGGTCAGAGCGACCTGCACGTTACCCCCATTTGCCTGGGCACCATGACTTTTGGTGAGCAGGTGGACGAGGCCACCTCTCATTCCATTCTGGACCGCTCGCTGGAACGTGGCGTCAACTTTATCGACACGGCAGAGATGTATTCGGTGCCGCCACGGGCCGAGACCTTCAACGCCACTGAAATCATCATCGGTAACTGGCTGGCTAAAAATCCGACCGCACGCCAGAAGCTGGTGTTGGCCACCAAGGTGGCCGGCCCATCACGCGGTATGCCCTGGATTCGGGGCGGTAACGCCGATCTGAGTGCCAGCGATATCGTGGCCGCCTGCGAGGCCAGCCTCAAGCGGTTGCAAACCGAGGTCATTGACCTCTACCAGATTCACTGGCCGGTGCGCCATGTGCCGGCCTTTGGCCAGGTCTACTTTGACCCGGCCAAAGACAGTCCTGGCACCTCGATTCATGCGCAACTCGAAGCGCTGCAGACCCTGGTCAAGAGCGGCAAGGTGCGGGCGGTGGGCCTCTCCAACGAGACGCCCTATGGCGTGCATGAGTTTGTCCGGCTGGCCGAGCAGTACGATTTGCCGCGTATCGCGACTGTGCAAAATCCTTATTGCCTGGTCAACCGCACAGTAGAAAACGGCTTGGACGAAACCATGTACCGTTTGGGCGTTTCGCTGCTGGCCTATTCGCCGTTGGCTTTTGGTCTGCTGACCGGTAAATATGACGATTCTGGTTTGACCGGGCCACAGGCACCGGCGCAGGCGCGCATCGCCAAATACGAGTCCACCCGCAAGCAGCGTTGGGGCCGGCCCGAGGCATTGATTGCCGCCCGTCAGTACAACGCTCTGGCCCGTGCGCATGGGCTGACGCCGACCCAGCTGGCGTTGGCTTTCTGCTACACCAAGTGGCAGGTGGCCAGCACCATCATTGGCGTCACCTCGGTGGCCCAGCTTGACGAAGACCTGAACGCCTGGGGCACCACACTGGCGCCCGAACTGCTAACCCAAATCGATGCCATCCGCTGGCAACTGCGTGACCCAGCGCTGTAACTTCTCGTCTTTGTGAGGCGGAACGACGTGACAATTCAGGGCCTCATGGACTGTCGTGGCCTGCGGTCACGCAGCGACGATGGTGTTTGGGCTACGGGACGTTACCTAATGCAATTGTCTTCTGATGGCCAAACACGTTAGCGAAACCCCGGCCACCCAGTGGCTCAAGGCGAACCGGGTGGTTTTCACCGAACACGCCTACGCGTACTTGGCGCACGGGGGCGCCCAACACAGCGCCGAGGTGCTGGGGGTTGACCCCTTCAGCGTGGTCAAGACCCTCATCATGCAGGATCAGGACGCCAAACCCTTGGTAGTGCTGATGCATGGCAACTGCAAGGTTTCGACCAAAAATCTGGCGCGCCAGATTGGCGCCAAGTCGGTCGAGCCCTGCCAGCCCGAGATTGCCAATCGGCACAGTGGTTATCTGGTGGGCGGTACCTCGCCGTTTGGCTTGCGCCGGACCATGCCGGTTTTTATCGAGGCCTCCATTCTTGAATTACCCCGAATTCTGATCAATGGCGGACGGCGCGGTTACTTGGTAGGTCTGGATCCGCAGGTCTGCCTGACCCTGGCAGGGGCCAAAACTGTGCAATGCGCACTGACTGACTGACGGGCGGTGGGCCCATCCGGGCTGGCTGGCAAAATAGGTATTTAAAACCCGGCCACCGGGTCCACCAGCAGGAGACTTTTTTGGACACATTGCAATCCTTCCTCCCTTTCGGGGCCACCTTGTTGGGTTATCTGCTCGGCTCCCTGTCGTTCGCGATCATCATCAGTCGTCTGTTGGGTCTCAACGATCCGCGTACGTTTGGCAGCAAAAATCCGGGCGCCACCAATGTGCTGCGCTCAGGCCACAAGGGCGCAGCTGTGGCCACCCTGCTGCTGGATGCCGGCAAGGGCTGGTTGGCTGTGATGCTGGTGAAGTGGTATGGCACCCCCTACGGCTTGGGGGAGGGCACAATGGCGGCGGTCGGCCTGGCCACTTTTGTTGGCCATCTGTACCCCGTGTTTTTTAAGTTTGTCGGCGGCAAAGGGGTCGCCACGGCCCTCGGTGTGTTGATAGGCATCAATCCGATTCTGGGCCTGGCCACCGCCGCCACTTGGCTGATCATGGCTTTCTTTTTCAGGTACTCGTCGCTGGCCTCCATTGCCTCGGCCCTGTTTACGCCGGTCTACTATTTTTTTGGCGATGGCGCAGCTTGGTACATGAACAAAAGCGTGTTGTTGTCGGTGTCTGTTATATCGCTGCTGCTACTCTACCGCCACGCCGACAACATGGGGCGCCTGGTCAAGGGCACGGAGTCGCGCTTGGGTAAAAAGACCAAGGCCTGAAGTCACAGCATGAAACTCTGCATTCTTGACAACGATGTGCTCGACCCCGAAGTTGCACCCACCTATGGTAGCTACGGCGCCATGTTTGTGCGCCTGCTGGGCGAGGCGGGCGCGCATGCGTCGATTGATATCTTCAACACGGTTGAGGGCCATTACCCGGTATCTTTTGAGCCCTACGAGGCGGTGCTGCTGACCGGCAGCCGGGCCGATTCGTTCTCTCAGGTGCCCTGGGTGCTGGCGCTGCGGGCGCAAGTGGATTTATTGCTGCAGAGCAAAAAGAAGCTGATTGGTGTCTGCTTTGGCCACCAGTTGATTGCCCTGTGCCTGGGGGCCCGGGTCGGGCGTGCACCTCAGGGCTGGGGTACTGGGCGCACCCACTATCAGTGGCATGCGCCGGATTGGTCGCAGGACCTGGGTCCCAGCGACATCACTTTGCTGGCCAGCCACCAGGACCAGGTGTTTGATCTGCCCCCGGGAGCCCGTTTGCTGGCCAGCAGTGCTTTTTGCCCAGTTGCCGCTTTTGCTGTGGGGCAGAGCGTGTTTTGCATCCAGCCTCACCCCGAGTTTGTTGTCGATTACAGCGCTTACCTGCTTGACAAACGACGCATTCAATTGGGCGAGGCCCACTACGAAGCCAGCCGCAGTGGTTTGACCCAGGGCGGGCATGACGGCTTGCCGGTGGCACGCATGATGCTGGCCTTCATCGAAGGCCGCTAGCTTTTCAGGCTCAGATTTCGACCATATCGCGGGCCCGTTCCCGGTCGCGCATGATGCCTTTGATGGCGCCCCAGACAGAGAACAAAATCAAGGCGCCACCGGCAGCCAGCAACCAAGCACTGATGGGGCGTTCGACAAAAGTCATCATGTCGCCGCGTGACAGCAGCAGTGCCCGGCGCAGGTTTTCTTCCACCATTGGCCCCAGCACAAAGCCCAATAACAGCGGCGGCGCATCAAACTTGAGCACGCTCAGCAGGTAGCCAAAGGCACCCACACCAGCCACGATGTAGATGTCAAAAACATTATTGTTGACA
>JBLHZH010000129.1:0-6833 GCA_047629695.1 Rhodoferax sp. | reverse complement strand
AGATAGTTTTACACAGCAACAATGCATTCGACACCTTCCCCCAAGAAACTGGAGCCTTGCCATGGACCTGAGTTATACCCCCGAAGAAACGGCTTTTCGTGCCGGAGTGCCGAACTTTCCCAGCAGGGCAGACGGGTGGCGTCAGGGTGACGCCGAACCGGGCGAGGGTCACCACTTGGCCTGCTTCATCGCGCTGGGCCAAGGGGTGACGTCATGAACGGGCCGTTGCTGTCGCGCCGTGAAGGCGCGGTGCTGGTGCTATTGAACAACAACCCGGTGGCGCGCAATGCGCTGTCGCCCGCCTTCTCCCTCGCCCTGAAGCAGGCGCTGGACGAGGCCCAGGCTGACCCGCAGATCGGCGCCATTGTGCTGACCGGCGTCGATGGTATGTTTTGCTCGGGCGGCGACTTGCGCCAACTGGCCCAAAGGCGCACGCTGACGCTACCCGAGCGGCGTGCGCATCTGGAAGGCCTGCACCAGCTGATTCGTGCGATTCGGGATTGCAGTAAGCCGGTGATCGCCGCTGTGGAAGGTGCCGCTGCCGGTGCCGGTCTCTCAATGGCACTGGCTTGCGACATGCTGGTGACTGCGCGCAACGCCGTGTTTTCGCTGGCCTACGTCAAAGTGGGCCTGACGCCTGACGGTGGCGCTACCGCCTTTCTGGCCGAGTTTGTCTCGCGCCAAATACTCACTGAGTTGTGCCTTACTGGTGACCGCTTTAATGGCGAACGCCTACACGCCCTGGGCGCCGTGAACCGCCTGACCGAACCGGGCGGAGCCCTGAATGAAGCCGTGGCACTGGCCACCAGCGTAGCGACTGGCCCGTTGCGGGCTATGGCCAGCATCAAGGCCCTGTGCCGCAGTGCCCCCCACGCCACCTTTGAGGCGCAGATGGAAGACGAAGCCCGCTATATGGTGCAAGCCCAGGGCGATGACGAGGCCGCCGAAGGTATTGCTGCTTTTCTGGAAAAGCGCAGCGCCGACTTTGTCAGCCTGCGTGCGGGTCACTCATCGCAGCCCAGCGACACACCCGCAGATGACCAACAAACGCATTAGGAAACACGTTCATGAGCCTCACGCACGAACATCCGACGGCACAGCCGTTCAGTCAGTCATTCCCCATTCGCAATATCGGGGACATTCATCGGCTTGAAGCGGTTCCGCTGCATGAAGCCTTGACGGTTCGCAGCACCTATGAGATTTTCCGCAACGCAGGCGCCGCCTTCGGCAGCAAGACGGCGCTGACTTTCCTGCGCACGGGCGACCCGGCCGATGAACCGATCCGCTGGTCCTATAACCAACTGCTGGCTGGTATCCACCAGACCGCCAACCTGCTGCACACGCTGGGCCTGGAACCAAACGACACGGTGGCAGTTTTGCTACCGGGCTGTCTGGAGTACCACCTGGCGCTGTGGGGCGGGGAGGCTGCCGGCATCGTGCAGCCGCTGAATCCGCTACTCAGCGACGACAAGCTGGCGGCGCTAATGACAGTGGCCGGAGCCCGGGTACTCATAGCCTATGGCTCAGACGAGGAGTCGGGTATCTGGTCCAAAGCCATGCGCCTGCGCCATCAGGTACCCACGCTCACTACGGTGCTGCGCGTGGCACCGCACGACGAAACCCCAGACAGCCCGCCAGCCTTGCCCGAGGGGGTGGCGGACTTTAACGTCCAGCGCGCCCGCGAGCCAACCGACCGGTTAATGAGCGGACGCGACATCGCACCGGACGACATCGCCGCCTACTTTCACACCGGCGGCACCACCGGCGCCCCCAAGCTGGCGCGCCATAGCCATGGCGCGCAGGTCTTTACCGCCTGGGCCAGCGTGAAACTGCAGGGGCTGCGCGATACCGACCGCACCATCAACGGCTACCCGCTATTCCACGTAGCGGGGGTGCTGCCGGCGTCACTGGCCTCGCTGTCGGCGGGCGTCGAGGTCATCATTCCGACCAGCGCCTTGTTACGCAATAAGGCGGTGCTGGCCAACTACTGGCGACTGGTTGAAAAGTACCGGCCCACCTCGCTTTCAGCCGTGCCGACGGTGCTGGCAGCGCTGGCCAATGTGCCGCTGGCGGGCGCTGATATTTCTTCCATCAACTATTGCCGCACCGGCGCCGCTGTACTCGCGCCTGAACTACAGGTGCGCTTCAAGCGTTTGTTCGGCCTGCATATCCATGAAAGCCTGGGCATGACCGAGATGGCCGGTATCTCAACCGTTACGCCGCCGGGCGTCGTCGGGCCAGCCGGCTGCGTCGGCTTTCGACTGCCCTACTCACAACTGCGCATCGTCGCACTTGATGAACAGGGCAACGCCAGCCACCACGACCTGCCACCCGGCGAGCAGGGCATGGTGTTGTTCAAATCGCCCAACCTGTTTTCGGGCTTTCTGGACCCGGATGACACCGCCCGCGCCTTCACGCCGGACGGCTGGCTCGCCACCGGTGACCTAGGCTGGCTGGACGGCGAAGGCCGCCTCAACCTGAGCGGCCGATCCAAAGACCTGATCATCCGCAGCGGCCACAACATCGACCCCAAGGTCATCGAGGACGCACTGGGCGCCCACCCCGCGGTACAACTGTGTGCCGCCGTCGGCGCGCCCGACGCCTATGCCGGCGAGTTACCGGTGATCTTTGCGCTACTGGTGCCGGGGGCCACCATCAGCGAAGATGAGTTGCTGGCATTCACTTGTGCACGGGTTGACGAAGCACCAGCCCGACCCAGGTCAGTCATCATCATCGACAACATGCCGATGACCAACGTCGGCAAGATTTACAAACCGGCGCTCCGGTCACTGGCCGCGCACAGGGTGGCCGAGTCGTTGGTGAATCAGGTCTGCGCAGCACTGGGACTGACGGGCGCTGCGCGGGCACAAGTGCAGACCGACGAGGAGAAGGCCCTCAAAGTCATCATTGATGCCGCTGCGACAGGCCCCCAGGCGGCGGCCTTGCAGACACGTTTGCAGCAGGTGCTGGAGCGCCTGCCCGTGAAGGTCGCGGTAATTTTTTTAACTACTGAAGTAAGCTGACACCCATGAATGTCACTATGCCCTCGTCATATCCTGCTTTTCGTACCGTCGCCGCCCTGATTCGCGACCATGCACAGCGACAACCCCAACAGCCTGCCCTGCGCGATGAGCGACTGGCGCTGAACTACGCTCAGCTTGATGCCCTAATGGACCGCGTTGCCGCCGGGCTGCAGCGCGATGGCCTGCAGCCCGGCGACAGCATTGCCATTTGCGCCCAAGCCTCGGTACATTACGCTGCGCTATTCCTCGGCGCGCTGCGTGCTGGCGTGGTGGTGGCGCCACTGGCACCCTCGGTCAATCGGGACAGCCTGGCCTCCATGCGGCGTGATGCCGGAGCGCAATGGCTATTCCTCGATGCGACGACGCAGAGTCTGGCGCCTGGCGACGTTACTGCGTCGCACTGCATCTGGCTTGACTGGGAAGGGAATGGAGCCGCACCCGGCCTGCGCTTTGAAGACTGGCTTAGCCCCGACGGCGCACAGCCGCAAGCGGTCGACATCGCACCCGGGGATCCGTTTAATATTATCTACTCATCGGGCACCACCGGCACCCCCAAAGGCATCGTGCAATCGCACGGCATGCGCTGGGCCCATGTGGTGCGCGGCATGGACTATGGCTACGGGCTTGAGAGCGTCACACTGCTGGCCACACCGCTGTACTCCAACACTACGCTGGTGTCATTTTTCCCGACGCTCGGCTGGGGCGGCTGCGTGCAGTTGATGACCCGGTTTGATGCGCTTCGCTACCTGCAGATCGCCCAGGACATTCGCGCCAGTCACACCATGCTGGTACCGGTGCAATACCAACGTATCATGGCTTTGCCGCAATTTGACGCGTTTGACCTGTCAGCGTTCAAAGCCAAGTTTTGCACCAGCGCGCCGTTTCGCGCCGACTTGAAGTCCGACCTGCTGGCCCGCTGGCCGGGCGGCCTAGTCGAGTTCTACGGCATGACTGAAGGTGGTGGCACCTGCATTCTGGTCGCCCACCTGCACCCCGACAAGCTGCACACCGTGGGTCAGCCTGCGGCCACCAGCGACATGCGGTTAATTGACGAAGAAGGCCTTGAATTGCCGCTGGGCGCCATCGGCGAAGTGGTCGGGCACTCGCCCGGCATGATGACCGGCTACCACCGCCAGCCCGAGCTGACGCGCGAGGCCGAATGGTTTGACGCCAACGGCAAGCGCTTTATCCGCACCGGTGACATAGGTCGCTTTGACGGCGAAGGATTCCTCACCCTGCTGGATCGCCGCAAGGACCTGATTATTAGCGGCGGTTTTAATATTTACCCCAGTGACCTTGAGGCCGAACTGCGCCTGCACCCAGGCGTGGAAGACGTCGCGGTGACCGGCGTACCAAGCGAGCAGTGGGGCGAAACCCCGGTCGCCTTTGTACGGCGTCGGGCCGCTTCCAACGACGAGGCCGCGCAGATCATGGCCTGGTACAACACTCGGGCCGGCAAGACACAGCGGCTAGCAGCGCTGCATTTCATCGATGAGTTGCCGCGTAGCGCCATTGGTAAAGTGCTCAAGCGTGAGCTGCGCGAACTGCATCAGAATATGCCAGTATGAGTTAGCGCTCATTGCGAAACGAAGCGGCGCTATGGCGCCTATATTTTTTACATGGCAGCAATTAATTCAAAACAACCGCCGGGCAAGGCTTGTCATCACAATCATGCTTGTCGCGCGGTCATGTCCCCGAATCCGGCGATCGGCAGCGATCTTCATTGCAAACTTGGCACATGCCTGACCACGACAAGTAGCCTTTTATAGGAGAACATCCTGTCAATAGGTCAGGACCATCATCCATCGACTTCGAGTCAATGATGGGAGGGCCGTTGAATGGAGTCGTCAGGGTGCAGGTGCACTCAGCACAGACCTCGGTCGATTTCATCAAGAGCGTTGGTTTCAAGGCAGAGGATGCAGCGAATGATCCCGGTAAGCCATCGGTGGTGACATTTTCTTATAACAAGCCGATCAAGACCAAAGATGCGACTTAGATTATCGCAGTTACACCGACCAAATTCGACCTGACGGCACCGATTCTGATCATGTTGCCGATCCCTTACCTTCAGGTCGAGAAAATCACGATTGATTTCAATGCCATGATCAATTCGGTTGTCGAGTCAACCCGCGCATCATCGTCTGAACTGGCGGCGTCACTGGCGGTCAAGGCGGACTGGGGCTCGGTGTCGGCGCAGTTGCCAAAGACATCAGAAAAAAATCACGAAGGCAACGTTAGCAACAGAGTCAGTTGGCGCATAAATTCTTGCCAACGTGCGAACTGCCAATGCTCAAGGAGCAGGCATCAAGCCCGAATGTCGTCAGGATCACTATTACCTTCAAGGAAGGAGGCCTCGAATAGGCCACGCAGGCGAGCGAAACAGACGACGTCAGCAAGTACTCTGCAAGTACGTTGATCGCAACGACTCAGGACGTTTTATGTGCAATGTATTCTGCGTGAAAAACTGCTGGAGCGCTCCATTGCCCTCGCGCAAGTCAGTGCCATTTATCGCTTTGAAGCTCAGAAATTTATCGATGCCTATATCGGCGGGCTAAAGCAAACCGAGCGCGACCTGGCCGATTTGTGCACACCTGTCAGCATCCTGCTGCAGGCAGAAAAAGTCTGGTGACGGTAGTCATTGATGGCTATGTTCCGGCCTTTGTCCAAAAACAAAATCAGCATGCAAGCGGTAAAGTTCTTGAGTTAATTCCAGAAGGGAATCGCAAAAATTCAAAACGCTACTTATTGAAATCCATAGCAGGGCGTAGCCGTATAGCTTTGACACGTTGCTCAGAGCGACTTGTGTATTCCGTCGCACAAAACGCCATCTTTAGCCTGCTTACATCCACAAAATTAGACTGTCTTGGACTCAGTGGCCTTGTATTCTTTTAGTGAAAACTCGCTGCCTGAATGCGAGCCATCGCAAAAAGGCTGGGCCTTACTTTTGCCACAGGCGCACCAGCAGTAGCTTTTGCCAGCTTCGACTGCAACGCCATAGGGGGACTTCTATGCAATAGTTGGTATAGACATCTTTATCTCTAATTTCTAAATGGTCACGCTGGCTGATAGAACCACATCGGCGTCAGCGGCCACCGATGCGGCAAAACTTTATTGGCGCAGCAAGCCTTGTTGCGCCAGAGCCTGTCCAATGGCCCGAATGCGGGTGTGCCCCTTTTGCAAGGATTCGTTATTGGTGTGAACAGAGCTTGGGCCCATCACTAGGTCATGCGAGTGCTTACGGGCCGAGCCGATCAGGATGCGGGCCGGGCCCTCTCCACCGGCAAAGGCAATATCTCCCTCCCCATTGAGTACCACTATTTCACGTGAAGTTGTGGTTCCTGCAATTGAAGCAGCGCCCTCGAATACAAAAGCCCATGCGACGTCATGATTCAGTGGCGGCGTATACCGCCACAGTGCGTTGGCTTCCAAATCCAGCACGAAGTAATTCATGTCTTGGTGCGAGTTGACAGGACTGCTGATTTCCTGACCGTTTGCAGGCAAACGCCCCAGCAGAATAGTCAAAGTACCCCCTTCAATCGACACCTTGGGCACTTCACTCGGCGGCACATACTGACCGAACGGCTCGCCATCTTCGACATCAGGCGGCATGGGCACCCACAGTTGAAAACCGGTGGCCAGCCCTTCTGTGTCAAAGCTGCCTTGGTGCCAGGTCCCGCCGCCAGCATTCATCCATTCGAGTCCGCCCGCCTTGAGCACGCCATTCTTTCCCATGGTGTCCTGGTAGCGCACGTCACTACCCGGCTGCCAGGTGAGTGTGGCAATGCCCGAGTGAGGGTGCATACCAAACCC
>JBLHZH010000128.1:0-6836 GCA_047629695.1 Rhodoferax sp. | reverse complement strand
GGCAGTTCCCTACCGGCTCCATGGGCATTGGCCCGATCAGCTCGATCTACCATGCACGTTTCATGCGCTATATGAGCCACAGGAAGCTGTTGGACTGTTCGGCGCGAAAGGTCTGGGGCGTGTTTGGCGATGGTGAAATGGACGAGCCCGAAAGCATGAGTGCGCTGACCTTGGCGGCCCGCGAAGGATTGGATAACCTTGTTTGGGTCGTCAACTGCAATCTGCAGCGCCTGGATGGGCCAGTGCGTGGCAACGGACGCATTATTGATGAGTTGGAAAAGCTTTTTACAGGCGCCGGTTGGAACGTGATCAAACTGATTTGGGGCAGCGACTGGGATGGTCTGTTTGCCCGTGATGAAACCGGCGCTCTGGCCAAGGCCTTCTCGCACACAGTGGATGGCCAGATGCAAACCTTTGCCGCTAAAGATGGCGGCTACAACCGCGAAAATTTCTTTGGTCAAAATGAAGCGTTGGCCCAGTTGGCACAAGGCATGACCGATGACCAGATAGACCACCTTAAGCGCGGTGGCCATGATCTGGTCAAGATTTATGCGGCCTATGCCGCGGCGGCAGCGCATCAAGGTCAGCCCACCGTGATTCTGGCACACACCAAAAAAGGCTATGGCATGGGAAAAGCCGGCCAGGGCAAGATGACCACCCACAGCCAGAAGAAGCTGGATGGCAAGGAGCTGATTGCCTTCAGAGACCGCTTTAATCTGCCCCTGAGCGACGAGCAGGCTACCTCACTGGCTTTTTATAAGCCGCCTGCCGATAGCCCTGAAATCAAGTATCTGCACGCGCAACGCCAAGCCTTGGGCGGCTACTTGCCGCGGCGCGACACCGACTGCACGACCGTTCCCGTGCCTGAACTGGCGCAATACGCTACTTTTGCATTACAGCCGCAGGGTAAGGAAATGAGCACCACCATGGCCTTTGTGCGCATGTTAGGTGGTTTACTGAAAGACGCCGTTTTGGGCCCGCGCATCGTACCCATCGTGGCCGACGAAGCGCGCACTTTTGGTATGGCCAATCTGTTCAAGCAGGTGGGGATTTACTCCAGCCTGGGGCAGCGCTACGCCCCGGAAGATATTGGCTCGGTACTGAGCTACCGGGAAGCTATGGATGGTCAGATTCTAGAAGAAGGCATCAGCGAGGCCGGTGCCATTGCCAGCTGGACCGCTGCGGCCACCAGTTATAGCGTGCATGGCCTGGCGATGCTGCCTTTTTATATCTACTATTCGATGTTTGGATTTCAGCGGGTGGGCGACCAGATCTGGGCTGCTGCCGACCAACGCACACGGGGATTTCTGTTGGGTGCCACTTCAGGTCGCACCACACTCGGGGGTGAGGGGCTCCAGCACCAGGACGGTAGCAGCCATCTGATAGCGGCCACTATTCCTAACTGCAAGGCCTATGATCCCGCCTTCTCTGGTGAACTTGCCGTCATCATGGACCGTGGTATGCAAGAGATGCTGGTAGAGCAGAAGGATGTTTTCTATTATGTAACCCTGATGAACGAAAACTACGCCCAGCCAAATTTGCCGCTCGAGGTGCACGCGCAAGTGATTGCTGGATGTTATAAATTTGACACCTATAAACCAGATGAAAACCTAAGCCAGGGGACAAAGCGACCCCAATGTGTGACGCTGATGGGATCGGGGGCGATCTTGACAGAGGTGATTAAGGCGGCCCAGGCGCTCGCGGTACGTGGTATCAAGGCGCATGTGATCAGTGTGACCAGTTGGAGCGAGTTGACACGCGAAGCCCAAGCGATTTCGACGCGTCTTGCGGACGAAGGGCCGGGCGATCATTCCCAGCCGATAACCCCTTTTGTCACCGCGCAATTGGCCCTCACAGAAGGCCCGATTGTGGCGGCTACTGACTACGTGCGCGCTGTGCCCGAGAGCATTCGCGCCTACCTGCCGCCTGGACGCACTTACCAGACGCTGGGTACCGACGGCTTTGGTCGCAGCGACACCCGGGCCGCCTTGCGTCGCTATTTTTCAGTCGACGCGGCCAGTATTGAGCAGGCGGTGTGGCGGTCACTTCAAGATAAGACTTGATCACTTGAGCGCAGACTCTGTATCTCAACTTATTCAAAAAGAGAAAAATGTGATCCATCTCAAAAACGTTCATAAGAGTTACACCGTCAAAGACAAAGTTATCCCGGCGCTGAACGGTATTGACTTGTCTATTGTTCGAGGCGAGATATTTGGCGTGATTGGCCACTCGGGCGCTGGCAAATCCACCCTGATCCGGCTCATTAACCTGCTAGAGCGTCCCACGCAAGGTGAGATCACGGTGGATGGCGAGGAAATTCTGAAGTACGAACCGCTCGCACTGAGAAATTTTCGGCGCAATATTGGCATGATCTTTCAGCACTTCAACTTACTGAATTCGAAGACCGTGGCCGAAAACGTGGCGTTCCCGATTCGGATCGCTGGCGAACGCGATGCGGCCAAGACTGATGTACGTGTTGATCAGATGTTGGAGTTGGTCGGACTGAGCTTGCACAAGCACAAGTACCCCAAGCAACTGTCCGGTGGCGAAAAGCAGCGTGTTGGTATTGCCCGCGCTCTGGCGAACCAGCCCAAGATATTGCTATGCGATGAGGCCACCAGCGCGTTGGACCCACAAACCACGTGCTCAATTCTGCAATTGCTGCGGGAGATTAACGAAAAGCTGAGCCTGACGATTGTGCTCATTACGCACGAAATGGACGTCATTCGTACCATTTGCGATCGTGTCGCCGTGATTGATGGTGGAAAGATTGTCGAAAGTGGGCCGGTCACGCAGGTGTTCCTGCATCCGAAGCATCCGACCACGCGTAACTTTGTCCTGGAAGCCGAGCATGCTGATGAAGATAGTCTGACACAGACCTTGGGTCAGGACGGCGACGCCATGGTGCGCCGCCTGACCTTCATGAACGACGCCATGAGGCAGCCGGTGTTGACCCAGATCGCTCGGGAGTGTGAGGTGGATTTCCTGATTATGAGTGGACGTTTTGGAAAAATAAAGTCAACGCCTTGCGGACAGTTGACTGTTTCTGTTCGGGGTGAGTGCGGTAAGGCCCAGGAGGCGTTGCGCCGGCTTACCGGTGCGGGTGTGGTGGTTGAGGAGACTTTTTAATGTTTGAATTTTTGAATGGATTGGTGTCCGGTGGCGTCAACTGGGGTGACATTGGATGGGCCACAATTGATACCTTGCTGATGCTGGGCGGTGCTTTGTCGTTAACGCTGTTGTTGGGTTTGCCTCTAGGCATTGTCCTGTTTCTGACCAGCCCTAAAAAGCTGCTGTCGTCCCCGAAGACTTACGCGTCCGTTTCATTCGCTGTTAATATTTTGCGCTCCTTGCCTTTTGTGATCCTGCTGATTGCCATGATTCCGGTGACGGTGCTGCTGACCGGCACCTCATTGGGGGTGGCGGGAGCCATTCCTCCGCTGGTAGTAGGCGGGACACCATTTTTTGCTCGTCTAGTAGAAACGGCCTTGCGCGAGGTGGATCATGGCATCATTGAAGCCTCCCAGGCTATGGGCGCCAGTGTGAAGCAGATCGTGACCGGCGCCCTGCTGCCGGAAGCTTTGCCGGGCATCATCGCTGCTGCGACGGTCACAGCTATTGCACTGGTCTCCTATACGGCCCTGTCAGGGGTTGTCGGCGGTGGTGGGCTGGGAGATCTGGCTATTCGTTACGGCTACCAGAGATTTCAGTTAGATGTGATGTTCATCACCATCATCCTGCTACTGATCTTGGTGCAACTATTGCAAACGGTCGGCAATCGACTGGTCATTCACTTTAGTCGTTGAAGTTATTTTTTTACACAAGGATAATCATGAAGAAACTTTTAATCGCTCTCGCACTGGGTAGTTCTTTGCTGGCTCAGGCTGCTGAAAAGCTTGTTGTGGGTGCCAGCCCAACGCCCCACGCCGAGTTACTCGAGCACCTGAAGCCCATACTGGCACAGCAAGGTGTTGAGCTGGACATCAAGGTCTACACCGACTATGTGCAGCCTAACGTGCAACTGGTCGAGAAGCGCATTGATGCTAATTTCTTTCAGCATAAACCTTATATGAATGAGTTCAACCGCAGCCGGGGTGCGACTCTGGAGGGGGTGGCTGATGTGTTGATTGCCCCGTTCGGGGCTTACTCCAAAAAAATTACCAAGATCGCTGATTTGAAAGACGGTGCTACCGTTGCCATTCCGAATGATGCAGTCAATGGCGGGCGGGCACTGCAGCTTCTGGATCAAGCCAAAATTATCACACTGACAGATCCTAAAAATAATATGTCAACGGAGAGAGACATTCTTCAAAATATCAAAAATATCAAGATCAAGCAACTTGAAGCCCCCATGCTGCCCCGAGTTTTAGGTGAGGTTGACCTAGCCATCATCAACACCACTTTCGCCCTCGAAGCCAAGCTTAGCCCGAGTAAGGATGCGCTGATGCTGGAAGGCGGTCAGTCCAATTACGTCAATATGCTGGTGGCCCGTGCGGACAACAAGGATAGCCCCGCCATGAAAAAGCTGGTGGCGGCGCTGCAGTCATCCGAGTCGAAAAAGTTTATCCTTGAGCGCTTCAAAGGCAATCTCGTTCCCGCCTTTTGATTTGCTTGTTTGTGCAATAACTTTTAAAAAACATCACTGAAAATTTATGAAATCCGGAAAAAAATACAAGTTTGAGACTTTGGCAGTTCATGCGGGGCATGCTGTGGATGCCAGTACGGGTGCGGTGACTGAGGCCATTCATCTGTCCACCACTTTCGAGCGGGATGCAGACGGTGGTTATTCGCGCGGTTTTCTGTATTCACGCAATCACAACCCCAATCGAAACGCTCTGGAAGCTGCGCTGGCAGCCCTTGAAGGCGGTGCCGCCAGTGCTGCCTTTGGCTCGGGCCTGGCGGCCGTGACAGCTATTTTCCAGGGCCTGATGCCGGGCGACCATGTAATTGCGCCGGTTGACATCTACCACGGCACGGCCAATGTACTCAAGCACCTGTTTGCCAAATGGGGCGTCACCGCGTCATTCATTGATATGACGAACCTCGATACGATTCGCAGTGCATTGACACCCCAAACCAAAATCATCTGGATTGAAACGCCGTCAAACCCGCTGCTGCAATGCGTTGATATCACCGCCATCGCTGAGATTGCGCATCACCATGGCGCGCGCGCCATTGCAGACAATACATTTGCCAGCCCGGTGCTACAGCAGCCATTGGCGCTGGGGTGTGACATGGTCATGCATGCCACGACAAAGTACCTGGGTGGGCGCAGTGATGTGCTTGGTGGTGCTGTGGTGACCCGGTTTGACGATGCCCATTTTGCCCAGCTTCGTACGGCGCAACTTTTTGGCGGTGCCGTACCTTCGCCCTTTGATTGCTGGCTGGTCATGCGCAGTCTGCCTACTTTGCCCTACCGAATGCAGGCGCACTGCGCCAACGCAAAGAAAGTGGCCGAGTTCTTGCAACAACACGCCAAGGTGAGTGTGGTGCATTATCCGGGGCTGCAAAGCAACTCGTTTCACGCGGTGGCCTCCAAACAGATGTCCGGCTTTGGCGGCATGCTCTCGTTCGAGGTCAAGGGTGGCAAGGAAGCGGCCATGGCTTTAGCCGCGAATGTTGAAATTTTTACCCGTGCCACCAGCCTTGGCGGTGTAGAGAGTCTGATCGAGCACCGTGCCTCGATTGAAGGGCCTGAGAGCAAGACGCCTCAAGGGCTGTTGCGCGTGTCGGTCGGCCTTGAAAATGCCGATGATCTGATCGATGACCTGACTTCAGCGCTCACACACTGCGTATGAACCAGCAGCGCTGGGCGGTGGGTCTGATTGTGCTGGCCCAGTGGCTCGGCACCTCACTGTGGTTCAGCCCGAACAGCGCCGCCGATGACCTGATGACGGTCTGGCAGATTGGGTCTGCTCAGTTTGCCTGGCTGATCGCCGCTACCCAGTCCGGCTTTATTGTGGGTACGCTATGGCTCGCCTACTCGGGTTGGGCTGACCGGTATTCGACGAGTCGAATTTTCGCCATCGCCTGTGTCTTGGGGGCTGTCGTTAATGCCGGTTTTTCCGGTGCCTGGACCAACTTTGAGTCGGGTTTGCTGTTTCGATTTGCGGTGGGTGTTTGTCTGGCAGGCATTTACCCATTGGGCATGAAGATGATTGTGGGTTGGGTCGGTACCAAATCTGGCTCGGCCCTAGGGCTGCTGGTGGGTATGCTGACGTTGGGCACCGCACTGCCCCATGGCATCCGGGCGCTGGGCGCCAGTTTGCCCTGGCAGGCCGTGATTCAAGCATCATCGGTGTTGGCGGTAGCCGGCGCCGCATTGATTTACTTTTTGGGCGATGGCCCTCATTTGAAAAAAAGTACCGGTCATCCGAGCAACTCTCTGAGCCGGGCCTTTGGCGTCTTCAAGATCGCTGATTTCAGGGCGGCAGCCTTGGGGTATTTTGGTCACATGTGGGAGCTTTATGCGTTTTGGGCGGTGCTGCCCTGGCTGGCTGCCCAGTTGCTACTGGATGCACGGCACCTGCACCCTGACCTGCTAGGTTCCGTCCCGGCGATCAGTTTCTTGGGTATTGCTGCCGGTTTTTTCGGATGCGTGCTGGGGGGACGATTGAGTCAAAAGTTTGACAGCATCTATGTGGCCGCTTTTGCCTTGCTGGCCTCGGGTTTAATGTGTCTGATTTACCCCTTGCTTGCGCAAGATTGGGTGCTGTTGCGGTTGATTGTTTTGCTGGTATGGGGGTTTTTTGTGGTCGCCGATTCACCCCAGTTTTCATCTATTTCCGCGCGCAGCTGCCCCCCTGAATGGGTGGGCAGTGCGCTGGCCATACAAA
>JBLHZH010000127.1:0-6867 GCA_047629695.1 Rhodoferax sp. | reverse complement strand
AAAGCAATGAAATTTTGTGCCAAGTACTCCTTATCCGTCTCAGTCAGGGTACCGACAATACCGAAATCCAGAGAGATATAACGACCAAAGGTCGCCGGCTCGAGACTGACCTGAATATTGCCAGGGTGCATGTCAGCGTGAAAAAATCCGTCACGAAACACTTGTGTGAAGAAAATAGTGACGCCGTCCCGGGCCAGTTTGGGGATATCCACGCCGGCGGCACGCAGGCGCGCCACTTGGCTAATAGGAACGCCTTTCATGCGCTCCATCACAATGACGTCGGTCAGACAGTATTCCCAGAACATTTCAGGGATCATGACCAAATCCAGCCCAGCCATGTTACGTCGCAGTTGGGCTGCACTCGACGCTTCGCGTACCAGATCAAGCTCGTCGTGCAGATATTTGTCGAATTCAGCCACCACCTCGCGAGGCTTGAGGCGCTTGCCATCAGCGGACAGTCGCTCGACCCAGCCCGCCATCATGCGCATCAGACCCATATCGCTGTCAATTGCAGAGAGCATGCCGGGGCGCAAAACCTTGACTGCGACCTCGCGCTCGCGCCCCGTGCGGTCCTTGATCACGGCAAAGTGCACCTGCGCAATGGAGGCGCTGGCGATGGGCGTGTGCTCAAAAGAAACAAAAATATCTTCCAGTTTCTTGTTGAAGGCGCGCTCAATGCGGGCAATCGCAATGTCACTGCCAAACGGTGGCACGCGGTCTTGCAACAGGGCCAGTTCATCGGCAATGTCCAACGGCATCAGATCGCGCCGGGTCGACAGCACCTGCCCGAACTTAACAAAAATAGGCCCAAGGCGCTCCAGCGCTTCACGAATACGCTGGCCACGGGGCGCGTCCAAGTTGCGTCCAATCGACACGATGCGGGCAATGGCCTGCAGCCAGGGCTTTTGAAAGCTGTTTAACAACAGGCCGTCCAAACCATAGCGCAACATGATCCAGACGATGAAAACACCACGAAACAGTCGCTTCATGTCGGACCCTTGTCGGCGCCCGGATTGTTGTTAGCTCCCAAGAAACGGCGCAAGGCCGTCGCTATGCTGCGCGCCGCGTCTCCCAAGGCGTGGGCTGGAGCGTCGCCCAGGATGCGGGCTAAGTCTTCTTCAACGTCCCAGCGCACATGGTCAGCCAGCCAGTTCACCTCGGCCGCCAGTTGCACGTCGCCTTCAATGCGAACGGCCGGTTTGTCGCCGCGCAGGGTGCCTTGCGCCAAGGTAAAGGGCGAGACTTCGGTAAGGGCTAAAACCAGGTCAACTTTGGCCTCCATAGGCGCTTGGTCCAGTAACCCGGCGGGGGTGGCTATTAATTTCATTGAAAAAGAACGCCATTGCATCTGGACGACACGCCCTTTTTGCCGCGCCAGACGATTGATAGCCTCTTTTTCCTGACTCAGGATGTGGTTCAACAGCGAAATGACACGCCGCTGGGCTTCATCAACAGCCCAAGACGGCGGCTGCAAATTGGACAGGGGGAGATTCTGAAGCAAGCGCTCCAGCATAGAAAAAGGGGACTGTGTTGCCATAGTCCCCGATTATTCCCTGAAATCAAACTGACCTCATTAATGCTGGTTGAATGTCAATGCAAAGTGATCTACTGCAAGGCTTGGACCCCGGCCACCAACCAGCCACTGTTGCCGCTTTTGGGCTTAGTCATGTTCCAAACTTCGCGGAACGGGCTTGGGCCGGCCGAGGGCTCCTCACGGATCATGCCGGAGAACTCGACACTGACCATATAGTCATTGCCCAGATCTTCAATGCCCAGCAGTTGGGCTTCAATGATCACCACATCGGTCAGATTGACCGGACCACCGGTGTGCACTTCGCGCTCTGAGAGCTGTGCCTGAATCTCTTTAAGCATGGTGTCAGTCATCATGACGCGTAGGGAATTGACGTCCGACTTATCCCAAGCCGCCTGCAACGATACAAAGTTGGCTTTGGCTGACTTGAGAAAACCCTCGGTATCAAAGCCGGCAGGAATTCCCCAGCTTTGCGAGCCCGTGAGCCCTGAGCCAATCATCGAGACCGCGCTGTCAGGGTTTGACTTCAGGTTGTCAAAGGCCATGTTGCTGCGCTCAAAAGGACGAGCCGAGGCATCATTACCCACACTGTCAGAACGGTAGGTCGCAGGTGCCCGAGCGGTACTGCCCGGCGAGGCCCCCTGAAAGGCAAAGGGCAGGTGCGTGCCTTCCTGCGCTCTTCGACGGGAACGCATGAACCAACTCACCGCCGCCATGATCACCAGCGCCAGCAAGGCAAACATCAAAAACTGCCCCACCGCGCCGCCAATGCCCAACGAATTCGCTAACCAGGCCAAGCCCAGACCCGCGGCCAGACCACCCATCATGGCGCCCCAGGGCCTCTTAGGCGCAGCGGCAGCTGCGCCGGTACCTGCTGCCGCGGGGATCGCCGCATTTTGTTGTGCGGGCGCCTGTCGCTGCGTCACATTATTGGACTGCTTGCCAAACGACATACCACCGCCAAATCGTTTTGCCGCCTCGGCATTGACACCTGCCAGCACCAAGAAGACCGCTAGCAGCAATGACCAGAATTTCATAGTGACTCCGAAGATGCTTTTTAAAAAAGAAAATTATTTAATTGTTAGCACTTAATGCCAACATGTAAGGCTACCATTCCGCCCGTGAGGTTGTGGTAGTCAACATGGCCAAAGCCATTGCATTTCATCAGGGCTTTGAGCGCTTCCTGATCGGGATGCATGCGAATTGACTCAGCCAAGTAACGGTAACTGGCATCGTCCCCGGCCACCCATTGACCCAATTTAGGCAACACCTTGAAGGAATACCAGTCATAAATTTTGCTCAGTGGCGGCGCTACTTTGGAGAACTCCAGCACCAGCAGCTTGCCGCCCGGCTTGAGCACCCGGCTCATTTCTGCCAGCGCCACCGCCTTGTGTGTCATGTTGCGCAAACCAAAAGCGACACTCACGGCATCAAACTGGTTACTGGGGAAGGGCAGCTTTTCAGCGTCACAGACCAGTGTGGGCAAGGTCACACCAGCATCCAACAGGCGATCCCGCCCGGTGCGCAGCATGGCTTCATTGATGTCGGTATGCACCACGCGTCCGCTGGGTCCAACTTTTTTCTCAAAAGCCTGCGCCAAGTCGCCAGTACCGCCCGCGATGTCAAGTACCTGACCGCCTTCATGCAGATCAGCTACCAGTACCGTGAAGGCCTTCCAGGCGCGGTGAAGGCCCATCGACATCAGGTCGTTCATCAAGTCGTATTTGGGCGCTACCGAGTCAAACACACCACGCACGTGTTTGGCTTTTTCGGATTCTTCAACCGATTTATAACCAAAATGAGTTGTTGTCATGAAAGGGGCTCCGGTTAATGACTGGCGCAGCCATGACCTGCTTTTTCAGGCATGGGCGCATCACGGTCGCGTTCGGCGGCCGTCAGACGCGCGGTGTAATCGGCCCACAGACGGTCTTGCTGGGAACCCAGAAAATAGAGGTATTCCCAGGAAAAGATGCCGGTATCATGACCATCCGTGAAGGACGGTTGCACAGCGTAATTACCGACCGGCTCCAGTCCGCTCAGGCCGACCGCACGTTTACCGCTCTGCAGCACTTCCTGACCCGGGCCGTGACCTTGCACCTCGGCCGAAGGCGAGTAGACACGCATCAACTCAAATGGAATACGAAATGCCGCGCCGTCAGAAAAACTGATCTCCAGTACTTTGGACTGACTGTGAACCGTCATAGCCTGCGGCGTTGGTGCGCCTGTTTGCAATCCTGCCATTGGGACCTCCTGATTGGAAAATTGAAAAAAATTATAAAACTGGACTTAAAGCCGTGAGCCCGCGCTCAATTGCCAATTCCACAGCCCCTAACCGCGCCTCAACCGCCGCCACAGCAACCGCATCGATCGGCCGCTGTGCGGTGCACCAGACTGGCGCAGGAAAATGACTGTCCCAGACAAAGCGGGCAATTACATGCCAGTGCAGATGGGCGACCGCATTGCCCAAGGCCGCCAAATTGATTTTGCAGGGTGGCAACTGCGAACGCAAGGCTTGCTCCACGCCATTCACAGCCGCCATACAGCAGGCCCGGTTCGCCTCGCTGAGGTCAGAGAACTCTGCCACATGCGCGTTCCAGACGACCCGATAAAAAGCTGGGAAACCCACCTCCTGCGCTCGAATCACCCGGAATTTGGCACCCTGAAACACCAGAGTGCCACC
Source organism: Rhodoferax sp. (assembly GCA_047629695.1). GTDB lineage: Bacteria > Pseudomonadota > Gammaproteobacteria > Burkholderiales > Burkholderiaceae_C > Rhodoferax. The sequence goes on along the minus strand of JBLHZH010000127.1, from coordinate 2,656 downwards.
AGTGGTCGAGCACAAGACGCAGTCTGCAGGGCTCATGATTTACACCAGCACGCGCTCAATGCCGCCGTTATTGGCACGCTTCACATAATCAGGCATCCACTGGTCGCCCAGAATCTGATTCGCCATTTCGACCACGATGTAGTCGGCCTCCAGCAAACCGTTTTGCAAATCGTCGCCAAAACGGCTCAAACCTTGCAGGCAGGCCGGGCAGGAGGTCAAAATCTTGACATTTTCCTTAGGCCCCAAGACGCCCTGGGCCCGTAACTCGGTCTCACCCTTGCGGATTTCCTCTTCCTTGCGAAAACGGATCTGGGTGGCCACATCGGGCCGATTCAGTGCCAGTGTGCCGGCCTCACCGCAGCAACGATCCGACTGGATGACATTGTCACCCAACAAGGCCTTGACGGTTTTGATGGGCTCCTGCAGCTTCATGGGGCTGTGGCAGGGGTCGTGGAACAAGAAGGCACCGGCGTTGTTCAGGGTGATGCCTTTTTCAAGCAAAAACTCATGGATATCGATAATGCGACTGCCCGGAAAGATCTTATCAAATTCATAGCCCTGCAACTGGTCAAAACAGGTGCCGCAACTCACCACCACGGTTTTGATGTCGAGGTAGTTCAGGGTGTTGGCAACCCGGTGAAACAGCACCCGGTTGTCGGTGATGATTTTGTCGGCCTTGTCAAATTCGCCTGAGCCCCGTTGCGGGTAGCCGCAGCACAAGTAGCCAGGCGGCAACACGGTTTGCACACCGGCATGCCACAACATGGCTTGCGTCGCCAGACCCACCTGACTGAACAACCGCTCTGAGCCGCAACCGGGAAAGTAAAACACAGCCTCGGTTTCGGCGGTCGTAGCGACCGGGTCACGGATGATGGGGACGTAGTCCTTGTCCTCAATATCCAGCAGGGCGCGCGCCGTCTTTTTGGGCAGTCCTCCGGGCAACTTCTTGTTGATGAAGTGGATGATCTGTTCTTTGATGGGCGCAGTCCCCACCGTGGCCGGTGGTGCCTTGGTCTGCTTGCGGGCAAACACACTCATCACATCAGAGGCGATGCGCTGTGCCTTGATCGCCACGTCCACCATAGCAGTGCGGGCCAGTTTGATGGTCTGCGGGTTGCTGGCATTGAGCATGAACATGGCGGCAGAGCCAGCCGGGCGAAAGCTCTTCTTGCCCATCTTGCGCAGGAGGTTACGCATGTTCATGGTGACATCGCCAAAGTCAATGTTGACCGGGCAAGGTGTCAAGCATTTGTGGCAGACCGTGCAGTGGTCGGCCACATCTTCAAACTCCTGCCAGTGCTTGATGCTAACGCCACGACGCGTTTGCTCTTCATACAAAAAGGCTTCCACCAGCAGCGAGGTCGCCAGAATTTTGTCACGCGGGCTGTACAGCATGTTGGCACGCGGAACATGGGTCGAGCAGACCGGCTTGCACTTGCCGCAACGCAGGCAGTCTTTCACGCTATCGGCAATAGCGCCAATGTCGCTTTGCTGCATGATCAGAGATTCATGACCCATCAGACCGAAGCTGGGCGTATAGGCGTGAGATAGATCAGCCGCCTGCAATCCGCGTCCGGCGGGCGTCATGGCCTCGGCAGACCCGGCTGGCGGCTGCCAGTTACGCAACAACTTGCCTTTGTTAAAGCGCCCTTCTGGGTCCACCCTGGCTTTGTAGTCGGTGAAAGGTTGCAGCTCGGCATCGCTCAGGAACTCCAGCTTAGTAATACCAATGCCGTGCTCGCCCGAGATCACACCATCCAGGCTGCGCGCCAGCGCCATGATACGTTTGACCGCCCCATGCGCGGCTTGCAGCATCTCGTAATCGTCACTATTGACGGGCAAATTGGTGTGCACGTTGCCGTCACCGGCATGCATGTGCAGGGCTGCCCAGACGCGGCCTTTGAGCACGCGTTGGTGGACAGCATTGCATTCACTCAGGATCGCCTCAAAAGCGACGCCAGTAAAGATGCTACGCAACGGCGCCCGAATTTGCACTTTCCAACTGGCCCGCAAAGTGTGGTCCTGCAACTGCGGAAACAGCGTATCGACGTCATCGAGCCAACCAGACCACAAAGACCGCACCGCGCCAATCAAACCACGGGCCTGGGCCACGCGGTCTTCCAGCAAGTCGATAGTGGGAACGGCGTTGGCATCCTCCTGTTTGCCAAAGGGCAAATTGCCCTTTGCAAATAACTCTTCGAGTGCATCGCATAGGGCAATCTTATTGTGCAGGCTCAACTCGATGTTGATGCGCTCAATGCCATCGGTGTATTCGGCCATACGTGGCAGCGGAATCACCACATCTTCATTGATCTTGAAAGCGTTGGTGTGGCGAGAAATAGCAGCGGTGCGCTTGCGGTCGAGCCAGAACTTCTTGCGCGCCGCCGGGCTGATGGCAATAAAACCCTCGCCGCTGCGCGAGTTGGCAATACGGACCACTTCAGACGTGGCACGGGCCACGGCATCGGCATCATCGCCGGCAACGTCGCCGAACAAAACCATCTTAGGCAGGCCACCGCGTTTGGACTTGGTAGCGTAGCCCACCGCCTTCAGATAACGGTCATCCAGGTGCTCGAGACCGGCCAACAACACACCCGAGCGCTTTTGCTCGGCAAACATGAAGTCCTTGATCTCGACAATGCTGGGCACGGCATCC
>JBLHZH010000126.1:0-6895 GCA_047629695.1 Rhodoferax sp. | reverse complement strand
GAGGGCAGAGGCGATGGTTTTTTCACAGCAAATTCTTATGTTGCAAAAAGGCGGGCGAAGGGGGATGGACTTTAATGTGACGTCTCTATGTCATGAACATGTGTTCAAGGTTTATTTGCGGTACCGGACTGGATGTGGAAAACTCGCAAGCCGAGACAGTTCACGAGTTCCTGGATTGTTATTTCCAGCGTACCAAGGGAAACTCCTTAGTTATTTATTCCATTTGTTCAAATAGAATGGAGCGGTTGCATTTGTCTAGCGGCAAGTTCGGCAAAACGAGTTTTGGGGCCCTTCGGGGCTCCTTTTTTTGGCTAGGCTAAGTCTGCGGTGCCGGTCTTGGCGGCAAACGCTGCAGTTGCATCTCGGCCAGCGCTTCATAAAGCGGTGGACTGATGAGGCGCGACACGCCGCTGGCCACCAGCGCGCTGGCCATCAAGCTCAGCACCAAGGTGTGACCACTGATCATCTCCATAACGATGATGAAGGCGGTGAGCGGTGCCTGCGTCACGGCCGCCAGAAACCCGGCCATGCCGAGCGCAATCAGGGTCGGGGGATTCACATAGTTGGTCAATTGGGCCAAGTCATTGCCGATGGCCGCGCCAATTGCCAACGCCGGGGCAAAAAGACCACCCGGCACACCCGACCAAGCCGTGATCCAAGTTGCCATGAACTTCAACAGCAGATAAAGAGGCGAGGCCTCATCCATACCCTCCAGCATGGCCTGCGTCGGATGATAACCACTTGAATAGATTGCGCCATGGCTGACGACACCCAGCACGGCCACAGCCAATCCGCACAGGGCGGCAAAACGCACTGGTTTATTCAGACGCAAACGGCTAAACCAATCGGGTGACAGACCCGATAGTGACAGCACCAGCAAGCGGGCAAACAGGCCGCCGGCCACGCCACTGCACAGCGCGACCATTAAGCCTGGCAACACCAGCGCCGTGCTCAAATCTTGCACCTGGATCCGGCCAAAGTAAGTGGCATTGCCGTAGACCGAAACCGCCATCAGGCCGGACAGCACAATAGCCGCCACAATCAGGCCATTACTGCGGTTTTCAGGCTTGCGCGACAACTCCTCAATGGCAAACATCACTCCGCCCAGCGGCGTATTGAAAGCCGCCGCGATACCGGCAGCACCACCGGCCACCAGCAAACCGTTATCGGAGACCTGTGACTTGTCGGGCAGCCAGCGGCGGGCATAGTGCATCACCCCAGCGGCGACTTGTACCGACGGCCCTTCACGCCCCAGCGACAGACCAGCTAACAAGCCCCAGGCGGTCAAGAACATTTTGCTAATGGAGAGCTTGAGCGAGACATACAGGCCACGCGAGGCTTTGGGCACAGTGGGCGATAGCACCGCCATGACCTGCGGAATGCCCGAGCCGGTCGCACCCGGCACAAAGCGGCGTGTCACCCAAACAATGGCGGCAGCGCACAATGGCGTCCAGAACAACGGGCCCCACCAGTATTTTTTCTCAAAGGCAAAAAAATGCTCAGACGCATACTCAGTCATCCAAGTAAAAACCACGACGGTCAAGCCGGCCAACACAGCAAACGCCAGCACCACGCCTCGGCCAGTCCATAAACGCCAGTCAAACAACTCTTCCCGGATAGCAGGATAGATCGGGGTATGTGGATTCATTGCATGGCCTGGATATAAATCGGGTTTGTGGATGGCGAGCGCCTATTGGACGACATAATGCATTCGTAAAAAATATATTTTAGGCCGTTTGTTCCGTACAAACAGCCCGTCGCTAGCGTAAATGCGCTTCTTAGCAAGGGGAATACAGGATGATAAAAATTGGTCTGATGGGGTATGGCAAAGCGGGCCAAGCCGTGGCTGAAGTGCTGCGTATCGATCCCCGTTATGAACTCTGCTGGGTGGCGCGCGGGCGCGCCCATGCGGATGATGAAAAAATACTGGGCTCCGAGATTCCCGTCATAGGCCTCGACCGCGTGGTGCTCGCTGACTGGCTGGATGCGCACCCAGTCGATGCGTTGGTGGACTTCTCGCAGCCCGAGGTGGTTTACGTGTATGGCGAAGAACTGCGCAAACGCGGGATGATGCTGGTCAGCGCGATTTCAGCCTATGGCGATAAAGAGCTGACCTACCTGCGCGAACTCGGCGCCGATACGCGGGTCCTGAGTTCGCCCAACATCACCCTGGGTATTAATTTTCTGATTCTGGCGGCCAAGCTGCTGCGCAGCATTGCGCCATTTGCCGACGTGGAAATTCTGGAGCAGCATTTTCGGGAAAAAACCGAAGTTTCGGGTACGGCCCGCAAAATTGCAGAAAGTCTGTCGATTGACGGTGGCCGCATCACCTCGCTGCGGCTCGGTGGTGTTGTCGGCCACCATGAGGTTATTTTTGGTTTCCCGTTCCAGACCGTGCGCCTGATCCACGACTCCATCAAACGTGAGGCCTTTGGCACCGGGGCCGCTTTTGCCCTGAATGAACTGCAGTCCCACAGCAACGGTTTTTACACCTTTGAAGACCTGCTGATGGAGCGCGTGCGCAGCCAGATCATCGCCACCTCATCACCAGCCGAAAGCCAAAGCAATGAACAGCACGAACACTGACACGAACGAGACAACCCACACAGCACAGGTGCTGCGACGCTTCAGGGTAGTGTTTAATACAGTGCGCAGCCATTTTCAGCAGGTCGAAAAAACATTAGGGATCGGTGGCGCACAGGTCTGGGCCCTGAGCCTCATCCAGGGGCAACCCGGTATCGGGGTGGGCGGCTTAGCCAAAGGTATGGACATCCATCAATCCACGGCCAGCAACTTGGTCAAGTCCCTGCTGCACAAGAACTTGCTCAGCATAAGCCGCTCATCCGATGACCGGCGCAACGTGCATTTGCACATTTTGCCGGCTGGCGCAGACCTTCTGACGCAATCACCGGGACCGTTTGAGGGGGTGCTACCGGCTGCACTCGGGCGCTTGCCCGACAGCACCCTGTTGCGCCTGGGACAGGATCTGGACGAACTGATTTTTCTACTAAAAGCAGACGAGAAGTCTGGCCAGATCCCACTGGGCCAGCTTTAAATACGGCCGCTTGAGGCCCCTGGTTACAATATTGTGGTGTACAAAGCCTGACACCACAACTTAGAAACCGGCGAAAATTACGTCGGCTAAGCGTTGTTTCACGGTTATTTTGTTCGGTGACGCCACCTTAACGCGTTGCCTGCGCACCGTCTTGGTGCTCGTCTTTTGTCATTTATCCATGACCCACGCAACTTTGTAGTCGGGGGTTCTTCAACTTTTAAAATCAATCAATGGCTGCACGCCCTGTCGGGTCGCCGCCGTATTCACCTATGCTTTACGCCTATCTTCAAAAAAACTGGCTCGGCAACATCCGGGGCGATCTGCTTGCCGGTCTGGTTGTCGCGCTGGCCCTCATTCCCGAGGCCATTGCCTTCTCCATCATTGCCGGAGTCGACCCCAAAGTCGGCCTCTATGCTGCCTTTTGTATTGCCGTGGTCACTGCCTTTACCGGCGGGCGACCCGGCATGATTTCGGCGGCCACCGGCGCCATGGCACTGGTCATGGTGATGCTGGTCAAAGAACACGGCCTGCAGTACCTGCTGGCCGCCACGGTGCTCACCGGTGTGCTGCAAATTATTGCCGGGGCAGTCAAACTCGGGACTTTAATGCGTTTTGTTTCACGTTCGGTCATTACCGGCTTTGTGAATGCCCTGGCAATTCTTATCTTTTGGGCCCAGCTGCCCGAGCTGACAAACGTCTCCTGGGTGGTTTACGCCATGACGGCGGCCGGTCTGACCATCATTTACGGTTTTCCGTACGTTACCAAAGCCATTCCTTCGCCTCTGGTCACCATCGTCGTGTTGACCGGCGTGTCAATACTGCTCCAACTCAATATCCGCACTGTCGGCAGCATGGGCGAGTTGCCCAGCACCCTGCCGTTCTTTTTGTTACCTGAGGTACCGCTCAATTTGGAAACACTCCAGATCATCTTTCCCTACGCCACCACGCTGGCTGTGGTCGGCTTGCTGGAATCGATGATGACGGCCTCCATCGTCGACGAATTGACCGATACCCCGAGTAATAAAAACCGCGAATGTATGGGTCAGGGCCTGGCCAACATCACCAGTGGTTTTATTGGCGGCATGGCCGGTTGCGCCATGATTGGCCAGTCGGTGATTAATATCAAGTCGGGCGGACGTACGCGTTTATCGAGTCTCGTGGCCGGCGTCTTCTTACTGCTCATGGTGGTGTTCCTGGGCCCCTGGGTCAAACAGATTCCGATGGCTGCGTTGGTGGCGGTGATGATCATGGTCAGTATCGGCACCTTCAACTGGGACTCGATCCGCAAGCTACGCGAACACCCCTCGAGCTCTTCTTTTGTCATGCTGACCACCGTGGTGGTAACGGTGTCCACCCACGACCTAGCCAAGGGCGTATTTGCCGGCGTGTTACTGTCGAGCATCTTCTTTGCCAGCAAGGTCGGGCGCATGTTACGCATCGAGAATGCTAGCAGCGTGGAGGGTAATGTACGCACTTACAACATCGTCGGCCAAGTCTTCTTTGCGTCATCAGAAACTTTTCTGGCGGCTTTTGATTTCAAGGAGGCGATTGCCAAAGTCCGCATCGATGTGAGCCGCGCCCAGTTCTGGGATATCACTGCGGTTGCGGCACTGGACAAGGCCGTGCTTAAATTCAGACGCGAGGGCACCGAGGTCGAGGTTATTGGCCTGGATCAGGCGAGTGCCACGTTGATGGACAAGTTTGCCATTCACGACAAGCCCGGTGCGGTTGAACAAGCCATGCACTGACCCCTAACGACTCAAGGAGACACCCTATGAACAAAGTTTACGCCTGCGTTGACGGACTGGCCCCGACCCCTTGCGTGATTGACTGGGCCGTCTGGTCGGCACAACGGCTGAATGTGCCACTGGCGTTGCTCCATATTCTGGCGCGCCATGACAACCCCGGAGAGCTTGACAATTACAGCGGCGCCATCGGTTTTGGCGCTCAAGAATCACTGTTACAGGAACTCAGTGCGCTTGATGGCGCGCGCGGCAAACTGGCGCAAGAGGCAGGTCGACAGCTACTGGACAAAGCGCGCGAACGTGCGGAAGCCACCGGAGCACTGCGCTTGGAGACCCGTTTGCGCCACGGCGAACTGGTCGACAACGCGGTGGAGCTGGAGGTCGAGGTCCGCCTTTTTGTGCTGGGTGAGCATGAAGCAGCCAGTGGCGATCATGACCATGTTGGTCACAACATCGAGCGGGTAATTCGTTCGGTCAAACGCCCGGTGCTGGTTGCCAAGGGCCTTGAATTCGTCGCTCCGGCGCGTTTTATGATTGCCTTTGATGGCAGTGAAACCGGTCGTAAAACAGTCAGCTCTGTGGCGCGCAGTCCGTTACTGACCGGCCTGCCCGTGTTGCTGGCCATGGCCGGCGATGACACGCCCCGGGCGCTTCAGCAGCTTGAAGAGGCTCGCCAAACGCTGGCCACCGCGGGCTTTCAGGTGACAACCGAGCTGCGTGCGGGCGAACCCGAGCAGGTGCTGCCCGCGCTCATCACGGCCCAGGCGATTGATTTACTGGTGATCGGAGCCTACGGCCACTCACGTATTCGCCAGTTGATCGTCGGCAGCACCACCAGCCTGTTGCTGCGCCTGAGCAGCGTGCCGGTCCTAGTGCTGCGCTAAGAAATCAGTCCTTCTCGTCTCGGCAAGGCCGCAGACCACGTCAATCCATAAACCCGGTATGGCTGCGCGTTCACGCTTGCGCCGTAAGGAATTAATGCGTTAAAAAAGTAATTAAATAAACTTTTAATTATAATAATTAATTAATTTTTTATATAAATATTAATTTATGACAGTTGCCTGTCAGCAATACTTTCACTGGCCGCACTTTAACTGTGCTCCCAGACGCGTTTATGACCTTTCCGCCTGCGGAATTTTGTCGTTCATCTTCTTGTAGGAATTACCCCATGAAAATAACCAACTCACTGCTTTTGGCCGCCGCTTTGAGCCTGCCGCTACTGGCCCAAGCCGCAGAACCCAAGTCGTGCAGCCTAGTGCGCTTTGCCGATGTCGGCTGGACCGACATTACCGTAACCACAGCGGTGGCCAGCACGGTACTGACATCTCTGGGCTACACCACCAAAACACAGCTGATTTCGGTACCAGTGACCTACAAATCACTTGAAAACAAAGATATAGATGTGTTTCTCGGCAACTGGATGCCGACCATGGAAAACGACATCAAAACCTACCGCGATAACGGCAGTGTGGACACCGTGCGCGCCAATCTGGTGGGCGCCAAATACACGCTGGCGGTGTCTGATGCAGCTTACCAAGCAGGCCTAAAAAACTTTAATGATATCGCCCGATTCAGCGAACAACTGGATGGAAAAATTTACGGTATCGAACCCGGTAACGACGGCAACCGCCTGATCCAGGGAATGATTGACCAGAACAAGTTTGCGTTGGGCGATTTCAAAATAGTCGAGTCCAGCGAGGCCGGCATGCTGTCCCAGGTGCAGCGCGCTGAACGCCGCGATCAGTGGGTGGTCTTTTTGGGCTGGGAGCCACACCCGATGAACAGCCGTTTCAAAATGCATTACCTCGAAGGCGGCGATGAAGTGTTTGGTCCGAATCTGGGCGGCGCCACCATTTACACCAACGTGCGCCAAGGCTATGTGCAGGAGTGTGCCAACGTCGGCCAGTTGTTGAGCAATATGGCATTCACGCTGGAGATGGAAAACACGCTGATGGATGCCGTACTCAACGACAACCAACGCCCAGACGTTGCTGCGCAAGCCTGGCTCAAAGCCAACCCCCAAGTGCTGGACGCCTGGCTGAACAACGTGGTGAGCCGTGACGGCCAACCGGCCCTCGCCGTGGTTAGAGCCCAA
>JBLHZH010000125.1:0-6916 GCA_047629695.1 Rhodoferax sp. | reverse complement strand
TGCCACCGCCACCGGGCGCGGTTCAAACCGATAGTGGGCTGCAAAGGCCAGGTATTGCGGATTGAACCGGATGGCATCCCCCAGGCGCTCCAGTACGGCGCTCTTGAGGTTGTCCGAGAGAATGACCCGGGGAACACCGCCAAAGGCCTCAAAAGCAAGAATATGGCCACGCAGGAAGCTGTCCATGTGGGCCCACAGTCCACTTGGGCCTGTTCACCTGCCAGGGTGCGCAGTCCCAAGTACGCCTCGGCGGCAGGCCGTGGGCGCAGGGGTGCCACCAGATGGCGGAAATGCGAACTGCCGCCACCATAGCCGCGCTCTTGAACCATGGCGTACAGGCGGCTGGCGGCCAGCGTGGGGAACTTGGCCAGCATTTTCTGAATGAAGGGCATGAAGGGGTCAATCAAGCGTAGCGGCACGGCGGCAGGTGCACGGAGCACACTGGAGACGGCCAAGACCCGCCGTACGGTGTCGCGGTGAAGCTGCAATGGGCGGGCAATGGTGCTGATACGCCTTTGGTCGGCCAGATACAGGCGCAGGATCTGGGCGCGCAGTTCAGGGGTGACAGCCATTACGCTCCCACCTGTTGTGGCGAAGAAAGCCTTGGCGCACCAGCGCTGGACAGGGTGATTGGCACCAGTGGCAGCGCCAAAGTGGTGCGGATTCGATGGCGCGGGTATTGGTGCGGGTCACAACGCTCTGCAATGCTGATGTTTGGCATGGCTGTGTAGGCGGTGAGTCGGGCGGGATGGCCATGGGTGACTCGTTGGCTGCCAGTACATCAGTGCCAGACACTGGCATGCCACTGATGTCTTTGCCGCCATCTCAGCGACCACCCTACCCGCGACCCGGAAAACCATGGATTTAATGCAAGCGGCGGGAAAGAGCGTCTCCTTTGGCCCTAACTTGCGACCCACGCTATGGGCCAGTACTGAACTGATGCGCTACGCCATCAATGACCTGGCAACACACGCAGACTAGGGACTATCGGGTCTGGAGGAAGGCCGATTGTTAACCGGAGAAAACAGCCCAGAAGGGATTGCCGGCTTTTATCGTCAACGCGGCGCCAAACTGGTAATCGTCAAGTTGGGGCCTGACGGTGCCTACTATGAAGGCGCACAAGGGGCGGGTTACATACCCGGTTTTGTCGTTGCCAATGTAGTCGACACTGTGGGCGCCGGCGATGGTTTTGCCGTGGGCGTCATCAGTGCGTTATTGGATGGATTGAGTGTGCCTGCTGCGGTAAGTCGCGGTGCATGGATTGGCGCGCGCGCAGTCCAGGTACTGGGTGACAGCGAAGGTCCGCTTACACGTGCCGAACTCAATGCGGCAGGGCTGTACCCATGCAGCCCAACACGACAAATACCGCACATAAAAAAGTTTTGGTCTTCCGAGAGCTTCCACCCGACCAGTTGGCACGACTGAAGGCACAACATGACGTGACGCAGGCCAATCCGCGCCTCCCGGAACAAGTCGAGGCCTTTCATACGGCACTGGCGACTGCCGAAGGCATGATCGGCTCCAGCTATGCCATAACGGCCGCCTTGCTCGCTAACACCGCCAAACTCAAAGTGATCTCCAGCGTGTCCGTCGGCGTCGACAACTATGCCTTGTCTGAGCTGGCGGAACGCGGCATTACGCTGTGCTGTACCCCCGGCGTATTGACAGAAACCACCGCGGATACGATTTTTTCTCTCATGATGGCCAGCAGCCGTCGTCTGGTTGAGTTGGCCAACTGTGTACGCGAAGGCCGCTGGACGCGCAACATTTCAGAAGACCTATTTGGCTGGAATGTAAACGGTAAAAAACTAGAAATCTAACCACGCCCGCTCACTGCGACCGGGTTTAACCGGCAAGCGATTGAACACAATGGCAGTCGTCGCTGGGACTACGTGACGTCAATCCACACAGTCTTGAGTTCGGTGTATTGGTCGTGTGCGTGGATGGACTTGTCACGCCCGCCAAAGCCCGACTCTTTGAAGCCGCCAAACGGGGTGCTCACATCGCCCTCGCCAAAGCAGTTCACCGTGACGGTACCGGCCCGGATCTCGCGTGCCAGCTTCATGGCGTGACGCTGGCTGGCGGTGAAGACCGAAGCGGCCAAACCGTAGACGGTGTCATTGGCCAGGGCCACGGCTTCTTGCACCGTGTCAAAGGTGGTCACGCACAAAATGGGACCAAAAATTTCTTCGCGAAACAGCCGGCTCTGCGGGCTCACGCCGTCCACGACCGTAGGCTCCACAAAAACGCCACCTTGCGTCTTGCCACCAAACACCACCTTGCAGCCATCGGCTTGAGCCTGTTCCAGGTAGGCGCTGACTTTTTGAAAATGCCCAGTGCTCACCAGTGCGCCAATGCGGTTGCTGGGGTCCAGCGGATCGCCGGTGGTCCAGGCCTGCATGGCACGGCCGATGGCTGCCAACAGGACGTCCTTGATGGAGGCGTGCACAATCAGGCGCGAAGTGGCCGAGCAGTTCTCGCCCATGTTCCAGAAGGCACCATTCACCACGTGGGCGGCCACGGCGTCCAGGTCTTCGGCATCGGCCAGCACCACGGCCGGGTTCTTGCCACCGCACTCCAGCACGATGCGCTTGAGGTTGGAGTCTGCGGCGTAACGCAGGAAGCGCTTGCCGGTCACGGTGGAGCCCGTGAAGCTCACCATGTCAATGTCGGGGTGCAGGCCAATCGGTTCGCCTGCGTCCTTGCCGGTGCCCGTGACTACATTGAACACGCCGGCCGGAATACCGGCTTGCTGTGCCAGTTCGGCCACGCGCAGGGTGGACAGCGTGGTCAACTCAGCGGGCTTGACGATGACCGAGCAGCCGGCTGCCAGGGCCGGGCCAATCTTCCAGGCCAGCATCAACAGTGGAAAATTCCAGGGCAGCACCAGGCCCACCACGCCAATGGCTTCGCGGGTCAGCAATGCCAACACATTAGGGCCAGCGGGTGCGCTGGTGTCGTAAATTTTGTCGATCAACTCTGCATGCCAGCGAATGGTTTTGATGGTCTCGGGAATATCCACCGCAACGCACTCGCCCACGGGCTTGCCGCTGTCAACGCTTTCCAGCACAGAGAGTTCGATCAGGTGGTCTTCCATCAGCTGGGCAAAGTGCAGCAGCGTGGCCTTGCGCTCGGCAGGGTGCAGGCGGCTCCAGCGACCATCTTCAAAGGCGGCCTTGGCGTGCTGCACCGCCACATCCACATCGGCCTTGCCGCAGGCTGCTACCTGTGCCAGCACGGCACCTGTGGCTGGGTTGAGCGAGGCAAACGTCTCACCCGACAAGGCATTACAAAAGGCCCCGTTGATAAAGGCTTTGGTTTGGAAGGTCAGCGTCTTTGCAATTGCTGTGTAGTCGGTTGCTGTGTAAATGTCACTCATATCGGGCTCCAGGATTAGTTCAAAAAAAATTCAGATAAAGCCCTCACCTGCATGTTATTGCGTGCAAAAAGAACCGGTGGTGGTCAAGATAATTGTCACAAAAAAGTTACTGCACAAGTGGTATTTTTTGCTTTTTTGTTCTGGCTTTTAGGTGCCGCCGGGTTGAGGCGGACCTCTCTGAGATGCGTCCAGTCACGGGTTTGTGCGGACCCGTAGTTGGGGTTGGCAGCGCGGGCCTGCAGACGGTAGCAGTCCATCTGCAGATGACGCTGCTAAGAGGTTACAAAGCTGATTGCGCTGTCGCTATTTCTCTAATTGTACCAATGCACCAAATCCGCTGTCTGTCAGGGCTCGTAGCTTATGGCGTTGGTGCGCCACCCGTTACAGAAGGTAGGCGCTGAGTTGGCTACCGGATGACTCAGGCAATCATGTAGCCGCCATCCACAGGCATTATCACGCCGGTCATAAAAGCGGCTGCGGGAGTGCACAAAAAAATCGCCGCCTGAGCAATATCAGCGGGCGTACCCCAGCGACCCAGTGGCGTGCGCGCCAGAATGCGCCCAACGCGCGCCAGATCGTCCTATAAGGCCTACGTTAGGGGTGTGGCGATCCAGCCGGGGGCAATGGCATTGACGCGGATGCCGTCAGCCGCATAAGCCAGGACTCACCCGCCGCCAAAAAAGTTCAGCATGAAAGCGGTGTTGATGATGCAGCCACGACTGGCCTTCAAGCGTCCGCGCATAGCAATGTCAACCTGCATGTTACCAGTCAGATTAACCTTCAGCACCTGCTCAAATGCATCCAGATCATGCTCGGCGCCGCGTTTGATGATGCAAGCACAGTTAAATACGATATGACGATGGGTCAGGGTTAGCAACTGGCATAAATTGCAATCCCTCACGTGGCATATCGCATCTTAATTGTGAAGGTTAATTTGGCGAATCAAGCCGTAAGCTGTCGCTAATGAAGTTGCTTCCGGTACAGCGCTCCTATCAGGCGATGGGTGCCAGAAAGTCAAGGCCGTCACGCGTCACGGAGCCGCTTTCAAGTTTTTTGATGTAAGGTGCCAGTAATGCTAGCCCGTGCGTATCGTGGCCTAGCAGATCGCCTTCAACCAGCGTGCGGGCCACCGCCTCGGCGGGAACCCGGGGCATGCCAACGGCCTGCAACAACTCTTTTGCAAAATGGATCAGGGCTTGGCTGGCGTAGCGATTATTGGCCTGTATCAGTACGTTCCCCTGCCACCAGAAATATCAAGCACGGCAGCCGTTGAAAAGGAACACTCTTCGGACGACAGCCAGGCCACATGTGCCGCAATTTCCTCGACTTCGCCAAAACGGTTCATTGGAATCTTGGACAGCATGAAATCAATGTGTTGCTGGGTCATCTGGGCAAATATGCCGGTTCGCACAGCCGCAGGCGTAATGCAATTGACTCTGATCCCCGTCTGCGCCAACTCTTTGCCAAGCGATTTGGTCATGCCGATGACACCCGCCTTGGAGGCGCTGTAGGCGGAGGCATTGGGGTTGCCTTCCTTGCCCGCGATGGAGACAATATTGACGATCCGTCCGTAGTTTTTCTTCCGCATATGGGGCACTACCGCGCAACAACATAAAAAAGGCCACGTAAATTTACGTTGATTACCCGGTCCCAGTCGGCGACGGGGTAGTCCCAAAGCGTGGTGTTCGGTCCGGTAATGCCGGCGCTGGTAGCGAGGATATCAATTCCGCCAGCCGCTGCCAGCGTTTGATCTCTGGCCACCGCGACAGCACCTCCATCGGCGACGTCGACGGCCACCAACAGTGGCTTGACATCGCCAAAGGTGCTTCTAGCCAGTTTAAGCAAGTCTGGATCGCGTTCCCACAAGCTGACCGTTACCCCACCCTCGACCAAACGGTGTGCAATGGCCAGACCGATGCCGGCGCCGCCGCCCGTCACGATCGCATGACGTCCTGAAAATTTGTATTGATTACGTTCTGCCATCTGTCACTTTCTTCGTAGAAGAGGCGCGCTTGCACCACTCGGATTGTGTAAATCAAATCAGGGAGAGAAATATCAGGGCATGTACTGGCCGCCATTAACCTCGATGATTTGCCCCGTGACATAGCCCGAGAGTTGTTCAGAAGCCAGATAAAGGAAGGCCCCAACGCATTCGTCGGCCGTTCCCGGGCGGCCCATGGGAATGGTCAGGCGCATGGTCTCCAGTTGGGCTGGCGTGGAGTACTTGTCGTGAAATGGCGTGATGATGACACCAGGTGCAACCGCATTAACTCAAATTTTGCGACCTACCAGCTCCTTGGCCAAGCCCTTGGTATCCGTGCTGACAAAGCCCTTGAAGCCGGTATAAAGGCTGGCACCCGGCCCCAGCCGTTGCGTGCCGCAACGCTGGTCAGATTGATGATGCTGCCACCATCGAGCATATGGGCAATCGCGTACTTAGTGCACGTCATCACCGATCTCACATTCAGACTGAAGACGTCATCGAACATCTGGTCGCTCAGATTGGCAATGGGCACACGCTGGACCATTACCCCAGCGTTGTTAATCAGGACATCGATGCGTAAAAAGCGACGAACCGTTTCAGCCACGATCCGCTCACAGTCGGCGCTCAGCTGCAAATCACCCTGAACCACCAGCGCCTCGCCTCCCGCCTATTTAATCGCCTTGACGACTGCCAGTGCGGCAACCTTCGAAGTGTCAAAATGCACCGCTACCTTGCACCCTTTAGCGCCAAAGACTAAGGCGCAAGCGGCCGCTATAACGGCACCGCCAGCCCGCGTGCCACAGCCGGCCGCGCCAGCAGCGCCTGATACCAACGCGCTACATGCGGAAAATCAGCCAGATCGACTTGGTGTCGTGCGTGGCGCCATACCCAGCCGAGCATCGCAAAATCAGCGATCGACAAATCGTCAGCAAAAAATTCATGGTTGGCCAGACGTCGGTCCATCACACCGTACAGACGCCGGGTCTCAGCCATGAAGCGTTGTAGCCCGTAATTACGCTCCAGTTCGTCGTTAAGTGCGATGAAATGATGAACCTGACCAGGCATGGGGCCAAAGCCACCCACCTGAAACATCAACCACTCCATCACCACGATTCGCGCGCGGGCATCTTTTGGCATGAATTGGCCTGTCTTCTCGGCCAGATAGAACAATATCGCACCGGACTCGAACACGCTGATGGGCTCTGCGCCTGGCCCCTCAGGGTCAATGATCGCCGGGATCTTGTTGTTCGGGCTAATGTTGAGAAAATCTGGCGCATGTTGCTCGCCTTGGGTGATATCCACGACCGCTACCGTGTAAGACAGGCCCATCTCTTCAAGCGCCACGCTGATCTTGCGGGCGTTCGGTGTATTAAAGGCATGAAGTTGAATGCTCATACGGACTCCTTGCTTAATGTAGGATCAGCACCGCAATGGCGGTGATCAGGTGCCGGGAAAAGGCCTGGGGAAGGGAGAACATGGATGCGCTCCTGCGCCCGGAGGCAGCACTAGGAAACAGCGGCGCGGCGGTCTGCCCGCGCCGTAACCGGCTTTAG
>JBLHZH010000124.1:0-7002 GCA_047629695.1 Rhodoferax sp. | reverse complement strand
ACGGTTTGCAGTTTGTGCGCCTGAAACGCCAGTGCACACAAGCGAACCATCATGCGCTCGTCGGTTTCGCTGGGGTGACGCGCCAGTGTCAGCGCCTGGTCGGCGTAGTAGGCGTTGTCAATGTCGGCAATTTGCAGACTGGCTTTGAAGATGGTGGATTTGATGGCCATGGCAGAAGAGTAAAGTGGCCGACACATCACGGGGAAATGGATGCCTGCATGCTGAAGAATTTAGCCTTAGATTGTACCGACGTAGTATCAGGGGACAGGAGACCGACTCGTAGGACTGCCTGTGGCTGTGGCAACATAACGGCATTCCTCCGTCTTATCCAACCATTCAACCAACCCTTGGGGTCAATTTTCATGAAACTACAACTAATTAAACTCGCGACGATGAGCGCACTGGTGCTCTCCGTGACGGCCTGCGGCTACGCCGGCATGCGGATGGGCGGCATGGACATGGTGCCTCATGGCCCCAGCGCTAGCAGTCAGTTGGACGCCCGCAGCGGCTCCGGCGTGACCGGCAGTGTCCGGTTCATGGAGCATGGTGACCATGTCATGGTACGGGTCACCGCGTCGGGCCTGACGCCAGGCCAACTACACGGCTTTCATATTCATGACAAAGGCGATTGCTCGGCGCCCGATGCCACGAGTGCCGGTGGTCACTTCAACCCCACAGGCAAACCACATGGGGCCCAGGACGGGGATCATCATGGCGGCGACATGCCGGCCCTGCAGGCCGATGCCAACGGTCAAGTGTCGGTGACCTTTCACCTGGCCGGTGTTACCGTGTCTGACGGTCCTACCAGCATCATGGGCCGTGGCGTCATCATTCACAAAGACCCCGACGACTACAAAACTCAGCCCACCGGCAACGCCGGCGCACGGCTTGCCTGTGGTGTGATTGTCAAGTCTTAGAAAATCTGTCAATCACCCGCTACCTTTGTCTCTGCGAGGCCGCGGGCTGTGGCAGTCCATGAGTTCCTGGATTGCCGCGTCGTTCCTCCTCGCAAAGACGAATCCAGCGCAGCGGTTTAGACCCGTCGCGCCAGATCGGTGGCCAGACCGGTGTAACTGCCAGGCGTCATGACCAGCAGGCGGGCTTTCTCGATCTCTGGAATCTCCAGCTTGGCAATAAAGCCTTGCATCAATTCGCGTGTCATTGGCTCACCACGGGTGAACTTTTTGAGTTGCTCGTAAGGCTGGGGCAGGCCAAAGCGACGCATCACGGTCTGGATCGGCTCCGCCAGCACTTCCCACGAGGTGTCCAAGTCGGCGGCAATCGCGGCCTCGTTAATTTCCAGCTTGCCCAGACCGGTGTTGAGCGACTGGTAGGCCAGCAGGGCGTAGCCCAGCGCTACGCCCATGTTGCGCAGGACCGTGCTGTCGGTCAGGTCGCGCTGCCAGCGGCTGATCGGCAGCTTCTCGCTCAGGTGCCGGAGCAGGGCGTTGGAGAGGCCCAGGTTACCTTCGGCGTTCTCAAAATCAATCGGGTTGACCTTATGCGGCATGGTGCTTGAGCCAACTTCGCCTTCGCGCAGGCGTTGCTTGAAGTAACCCAGGGAGACATAACCCCAGACATCGCGCGACCAGTCGATCAGGATGGTATTGGTGCGCGCCACGGCGTCAAATAACTCGGCCATGTAGTCGTGCGGTTCAATCTGGATGCTGTAAGGTTGAAAGGTCAGGCCCAGGCCGACCGGCTCTGGCGTCTCGATGACCTTGCGGCTTAAGGCTTCCCAGTCAAACTCGGGCCAAGCCGACAGGTGGGCGTTGTAATTGCCGACCGCACCATTCATCTTGCCCATGAGCTTGATGGCGGCAATCTTGTCGCGTGCCTGCGTCAGGCGCACCACAACATTGGCTATTTCCTTGCCCACAGTGGTTGGGCTGGCAGTTTGGCCGTGGGTACGACTCAGCATCGGTACGGCGGCAAAGGCGTGTGCCATGTCGCGCAGCTTGGCAATAACGGTATCGAGCACTGGCAGCAGCACCTGATCGCGCCCTGCTTTGAGTTGCAGCGCGTGGCTGGTGTTGTTGATGTCTTCGCTGGTGCAGGCAAAGTGTACAAATTCACCGGCGGCCAGCAACTCGGGTCGGGCTTCAAACTTGGACTTGATCCAGTATTCCACGGCCTTGACGTCGTGGTTGGTGACTTTTTCAATCGCCTTGATGGCTTCTCCATCGGCCTCTGAGAAGTGCTTCACCAGGCCCATCAGGTAGGTCCGGGCACCGGGCGACAGCGGTTTGAACTCGGCAAAGCCGCAGTCGCTCAAGGCGATGAACCATGCGACTTCGACTTGAACGCGGCGTTGCATATAGCCTTGTTCGCTCATGACAGGGCGGAGTTTGGCGAGTTTGGCGGCGTAACGGCCGTCCAGCGGAGAAAGAGCGGAGATGGCAGAGAAGTTCATGCGCGAATTGTAGGTCGTGTAAAGACCTTTGCTTTGGCGGCCGAATAGGCCAAATGGGGAGCTCACGGTTGGCTAGAATGGAAGCTCGTGTAACAGCAAACCACCCATGAAACTACTCGGATCCAGCACCAGCCCCTACGTACGTAAAGTGCGCGTCGTTATGGCAGAGAAGAAACTTGACTATGCTTTGGTCACCGAAGATGTCTGGGCCGTCGACACTCGGATTACCGAGCACAACCCCTTGGGCAAAGTGCCCTGCCTGTTGCTGGAAGGGGGCGAAGCCCTGTTTGACTCGCGTGTCATCGTCGAGTACCTAGACACCCTATCACCTGTAGGCAAGTTGATTCCGCCACACGGGCGCGACCGGGCTGAGGTCAAAACCTGGGAAGCCTTGGCCGATGGCCTGCTGGATGCCTCGATTCTGGCGCGGCTGGAGAGCAGCTGGATGGGGCGCACCGACGAACAGCGCAGCCAGGCCTGGATTGACCGCCAGATGGAGAAGGTGCACGCCTCGTTGAAGAGTCTGAGCCAGGGCTTGGGTGACAAGCCTTTTTGTGTCGGTATTTATCTCAGTCTGGCTGACCTCGCCGTGGGCTGTGCGCTGGGTTATCTGGATTTCCGTTTTTCCGCCATCAACTGGCGCGCCGATTACCCCAATTTGCAGAAGCTGTATGACAAACTGTCGCTGCGCCCCAGCTTTGCTGATACCCTGCCACCGGCCTGAGCTTCGTCTTTGAAAGCGCAGCGCGGCAATCCATGTAGTCAGAAGTCATGGGCTGCCGCGGCCTAGGGCCTCCCAGAGACGAGAAATAAATGACGAGGTTTGCTCTTTAACTGTTGGCGCGCTGTTTAAGCCAGCGCATCAGGCGGCCTATCAGCGGCAGCTTTTCGTAGAGTTCTTCGGCAGCATCCCAGTAATCGCGGTGCAGTGTGACTAGGCCCTGCGCTGAAAACTGCAGGTGTGAGCCGCCCCGGATGGTTTGTTCGGTGTCCTTTGCAAAGTTCTTGAAGCGAAACCGAAACTCCCAGGTCAGAAAGCACTGCGAGTCCTGTACCACCTGCTGCGTCACGATAAAACGCGGCGCCTCCAGTGCCACAAACATGTGCATAAAAATAGGCGCAATGGCGGTAATACCCACGACCTCGTTGAAGGGGTCCTTGAAGCGCGCCGCTGGATCGTACAGAGTGCTTAGCATCGCCACGCTTTGCGGTGTCAGGGTCTCAAAGAACACCACCACACGCGTCACCTGCGCTGCCACGTCGGCTGGGGTGGCAGGGTTTGGCAAAAGCGAGTCACTGGTGGGACTCATTGCACGGCTCGCTTGACAAGATAAAAGTAAGCCCGATAAGGCAGTAAGCGCAAGGCCTTCATCCAGAAGGTAAAGCGTTTTGGAAAGTGAATTTCAAAGTTGCCCTGGGCCCAGCCCTGCAGGATGGCTTGGGCGGCCTGCTCGGGCGTCAGTAGCGCCGGCATCTTGAACTGGTTGGTGGCGGTCAGTGGAGTTTGCACAAAGCCGGGGTTGATAAGTGAGACGCCCAGACCCTTGTCGTACAGATCCTGGTAGAGCGTTTCCGCCAGATTGATGAGCGCGGCCTTGGTTGGGCCATAGGCCAGACTTTGCGGCAGACCACGGTAGCCCGCCACGCTGCCGACTAAGCTGATGTGGCCGCGCCCACGCGCCAGCATGGCCGGCAGTACAGCATCCAGCATATACAGGGCACCCAGGTAATTAACCTGGCAGTGGCGCACCATGTCCGGCAAATCCAGCGCGTCGGCCCGCATCGCCTGGTAATGACCCGCGCAGTAGAGCACGCAGTCCAGCGGGTCTTGCGCCAGCAACTGCGCCGCGGCGACTGTTACGGCCTTGGCGTCGGTGGCGTCCAGCGCCAGCGCCTGGCTGCCGGGGTGTTGCCGCACGAACGTATCAAGCGCCGCTTGCTGGCGTGCCGACACGATCACGCGCGCACCCAGGGCGTGCAGCGCGGCGGCCGTAGCTTGGCCGATGCCGCTGGAGGCACCGATCACCCAAACGGTCTTGCCGTGCCAGTCTTTGAGCGGGGGATTGAGAGTGGGGAAAAATATCATGTGAATGGCGTTAAAGCGGACGGCTGCAGAGGTGGGGTTCCGTCAAAATAAAAATCAGCGTTTGGTAAATGACAGCGTGACCTCGCCCAAGCGCACGCCAAACTTGCGCATGGTGGCCTTATTGAGCATGACTTTGTCTGTCATCAGGTACATCCAGTCGTCAAACTGGACTTCATAGACTTGGTCGCCCACCGGCAAGTTCAGGGTGTAGTTCCAGTGAAAGGCATTGCCTAGGCTTTGCCCCGTGGCTTCGCCCACGACATCACCGGCGCGTCCGGTATAGCGGTCGCCGGGCAGCCTGGTTAGGCGCCAAACCCGCCTTTCGGTGCTGCCGTCCGAGTAGGTAAAGGCCTCGTCCAGCGTGCCCTCATTGCCGACCCAGCTGCAAACCATCAGCACCGTGAAGCGTTTGACCACGGTGCCCGAGCGGTCGGTGAAGACACCATAGGCGTCCAGCGTGCCGTTGAAGTATTGCTGTAAATCAAGCACCGGTTTTTCGGTTGCGTAGCTGTCGATTTGCTGGCCGGCGCAGCCGCTCAGCGCCCAGACCGAGGTGGCTGTAGCCGAGGCCAGCAGAAGGCGTCTTTTCATGATGTAGTCTTTCTTCGCAAAACAAGGAGGTATAACAGGCCAGCGGCGATCGCTTTGAGGGCGCAGGGTAGCAGGCAATAAGCCCAGGTGAGGGTTTGCAGGGCGGCCTCGTCGCGGTTGCCTGGTACATAGCCCAGCAGACCCAGTACCGGCAAGGCAACGCCGGCGGCGAGCGCTAGGTTGAGCTTGGTGGCAAAGTTCCACCAGCCAAAGTAGGCACCCTCCAGCCGACCCTGATCGCCGTTGCGGGCAATGATGCCAGCCAGCAGCGCGCTGGGCAAAGCCAGGTCGGTGCCCAGCGCCACGCCCGAAAAAATGCAGACGATGACGAACGCCGTGATGTCACCCGTACCCAGTTGCGCGGCAAAGACAAACACAGCAATCGACAATAACATGCCGACCCCCCAGGTGCGCGCCAGGCCCAGGCTTTTGACCAGCCGCAGCCACAGGGGAATGGCCAGCGCCGCGCTCAAAAAGTAGCTGCCTAAAAACAGCGGCTCGGTAGTCGCCGGAGCTTGCAGTCGGTCCTGCACAAAAAACAGAATCAGGGTGGCTGGCACGGCACTGGCAATGCCGTTGACCATGAAGACCGCCAGCAGCGGGCTGAAGCCCGGGCGGGTGAAGGCCAGCCAGAGCGGGATCTTGGGCTGATCTTTTTGCGCCAGTGGGCGCGTCGGGCGGCGTGCGCCGCGCCAGGCCAGCCAGCCTGCGGCGAGGGCGACAAAAAATACCAAGGTGGTGGCGGGCAGGCCCAGCGCCACCGGTAGCACGGCGGCCAGGATGATGCCGACCAGCCCCAGTCCTTCGCGCCAAGCCACCACCCGGCTGCGCTGCACTTCGTCCCCCCCCAGCATGGCGCCCCAGGACTGGTGCATGATGCTCAGCAGACTGAAGGCGGTATAGGTCAGCATCAGGCACAGGGTAGCCCACATCGCAAGCTGCGACAGCTCACGCACGGGTGGAAAAAACAGCAGCGCAAAGCCCAGCCCGAGCAGCATGGCGGCACCTCCGGCCCAGCCCAGTACGGCGCGGGTTGAGCGCGCAAACAGGGCGTCGCTCCAGCGCCCCAGCAGCGGGTCGGTCAGCGCATCAAACAAACGTGCGCCCAGCAGGATTGCACCCAGTAGCGCGAGCGGCACACCAAAGTTACGCGCGTAATAGTTGGGCAGCACGACATACAGCGGCAGCGCGACAAAGGCCAGCGGCAAGCCCATGAGGCCATAACGCCAGCCCGCGCGCCAGCCAAAGTGAGACGGGACGGCGACAGGTGCGGTAGTGGCCGGGGTGGCGTTGTGCATGGGGTCGCCTCAGGGCGTGGTGCCGGTCAGCAGGTCGCTGCGCATTTGCGGCTCGCTGGTTGAGTTGGCCAGCCAGATACCAAAAAAGCGGCGACTGAACTCGGGGTCCGGTACCGCCGTGCGGGTAATACCGTTGAGCCAGAAACGGGCGCCTGTGGTCGGGCTGTGCAGCCCGATCAGGCGGTCCCCTGGATTGACGTCCGAGAACGTCGCCTGCATCGCGGCCAGCCAGCGCTCGGCCTGCTCGGGCGTGACGTTGCCGGAGCGTTGCATTTCTTTCAGGGAGCGTTCGGCAATGGTGCTGCCACTCAGGGTGCGCAGGTAGGTCAGGTCAAGTGCCAGTGCATGGTTGGTAAAGTCAGCCGCCGAGAAACCGGGCGCGACCCAGAGGTTGGCGTCATACACGCTAAAGCCAAAATACCGCAGGCGCGCTGTGCCGGTCCACTGGGCATCAGGCAACTGGGCTAGCACCGCGTCTGGCAAACTCGGCAACGGATCGGCCCAACTGCGGCCCAGCCCACCCACACCCACACTTGCCAGCACCGCTGCACTGGCCAACAAGCGGCGACGCGGCAAGCCTGCAGGCACGGGGTGGGGGGTGGCCCTCATGACGC
>JBLHZH010000123.1:0-7030 GCA_047629695.1 Rhodoferax sp. | reverse complement strand
GGCACTACCAGGGCGCACTGCGCCTGAGCATCTTGGTGACTGCCGACCTGGGGCTGCGGGTGGCCGATGTCATGCAAACCGATATCGCTGGTATTCAGGTGCATACCGAAGACACCGTGGTCGCTCGTCTGTTTCAAGATCTGGACCTGCTGTCGGCACCAGTCATTGATGACAATAACCGACTGATCGGTCGCATCACGGTCGACGACGTGGTCGACCTGATTCGTGAAGACGCCGACCGTACTCTCATGCAGATGGCTGGGCTCGATGAAAAGGCCGATATCTTTGCTCCAGTGCTGGTCAGTTCGCGCCGCCGTGCGGTCTGGCTGGGTATTAACCTGATCTCGGCCTTTCTCGCGGCTTGGGTCATCGGACGCTTTCAGGCCACACTGGAGCAGGTGGTGGCACTGGCCGTACTGATGCCGATTGTGGCCAGCATGGGCGGTGTGGCAGGCAGCCAGACCTTGACCCTGATCATCCGTGGACTGGCATTGGGACAAGTACAAAAAGGCAATATCCGCCTTTTGCTCACGCGTGAGCTGGGTATCTCGATGCTGAACGGCGTGTTGCTGGCGATCATCGTCGCCCTGCTGTCGGTCGCCTGGTTTGGCGACTGGGGGATTGGCGCCGTGCTGGGCGCTGCCATCCTGATTAATATGTTGTTCGCCGCGCTAGCCGGTCTGGCCGTCCCCCTGATGCTACACCGACTGGGCATCGACCCGGCACTGGCAGGCAGTGTCTTCCTGATGGCTGTGACCGATGTCATCGGATTTTTGTCGTTCCTGGGGCTGGCCACAGTGCTGTTGCTTTAGGGTAAGGCTGGCGGCGCTTCTGGGGCGTCAGGTGCGGGAGCGGCCAGCGGCTCAGGCTGGCACATTTTTTTGCCGTCCCATTGCTGGCCGCACCAGCAAGTGCCCTCGGCATTGATAAGGCAGGTACCCGTGCCGCAGCAGCGTTCGTCGTCTTGCATGACTTTGTCTCCGTGTGATTGAGCAGACCGGAAATGGCCTACCTGATTTTGACTGAATCAGCCGGGTGTTGCAGGGCACTGGAAATACGCATGGCCTGTTTCCTTCTTTTTGCATTGTGCGTAATGTCAATAAAACCATCCAGACCCTCTTGCAACGGCATAGACTGTGGTTTCTTGCACCCTCTCAAGACCACAAAGCTATTGACAGAGGCCACAGTAGATAATCACTACCATGATCATTGTTCATCACCTTGAAATGTCGCGTTCACAACGCATTCTCTGGCTGCTTGAAGAGCTGGGCCTGCCATATGAATTAAAAATCTACCAGCGCGATCCCAAAACACGGCAGGCACCCGCCGCCTTGAAAGCTATTCACCCGTTGGGCAAGTCACCGGTCATCACCGACGGCCAGGAGACGATCGCCGAGTCGGGTGCCATTGTGGAGTATCTGGTGGCGCGTTATGGGGCACAAATGCAGGGCGAACTGGCTCAGCTACAACCAGCGCCGGGCAGCTCGGCTTACCGCCAGTCGCGCTTCTGGATGCATTACGCCGAAGGCTCGCTGATGAACTGGCTGGTCATGAAGCTGGTCTTCATGAGCATTCCAAAACAGCCCATGCCTTTTTTTGTACGGCCAATCGCAAAACAAATCTGTAAACAGGTGCAAATCAAACTGATCGACCCCAATCTGGCGACGGCGCTAGCATTCATGGAAGAGCACTTGGGTCGCCACAATTGGTTCGCCGGCGAGCACATCAGCATGGCTGACTTTCAAATGAGCTTTGCCGTTGAAGCGGTACTGGCCCGTAGCAACGATACTGAAAACTTTCCCCGGCTCGCCCGCTACCGGCACCGCATGGTGGCCCGTCCGGCCTACCAGCGGGCCCTAGCCAAGGGCGGGCCGGTACTAATGACCTGAATCAATAAACAGCAGGTACCACAATTTCGTCAGATACTGTCTGGCGCACATAATCCTCATGGCGCTCGCGAGGCGGCAGCACAATCGACTCGTGCTCAACTTCTCTGTAAGGAATCTGATTGAGCAAATGGTGAATGCAATTGAGACGGGCTTTTTTCTTATCATTCGCATGCACCACCCACCAGAGCGCCTCCGGGATGTGACTCCGCATCAACATAACCTCTTTGGCCTTGGTGTACTCCTCCCAGCGACGGCGCGACTCCAGATCCATCGGGCTGAGTTTCCATTGCTTGAGTGGATCGTGGATGCGGCCCATAAAGCGCAGTTGCTGCTCCTCGTCCGAGATCGAGAACCAGTATTTGATCAGCTGGATGCCTGAGTGCACCAGCATCTTCTCAAATTCGGGCACCGACCGAAAAAATTCTTCGTACTGCTCGTCGGTACAAAACCCCATCACCCGCTCCACACCGGCGCGGTTATACCAACTGCGGTCAAACAGCACAATTTCTCCGGCGCCGGGCAAATGCGAGACAAAACGCTGAAAGTACCACTGACTTTGCTCCCGCTGATTGGGCGCGGGCAAGGCGGCCACCCGGCAGACCCGGGGGTTAAGCCGCTGAGTAATGCGTTTAATCACGCCCCCCTTGCCAGCGGCATCACGGCCCTCGAAAAGAATAACCACTTTATGCCCAGTTTTGACGACCCAGTCCTGCAGCTTGACCAGCTCAGCCTGCATGCGAAACAACTCACGAAAATACTGCCTGCGACTTTCTTTGTACAGGGCAGATCCGGTGTCAAGTGAACTGTCGGCTAACTCGTCAAGGTTACGGTCTTCTAGCTCCAACTCTAGCTCTTCGTCATAGCTATCAGCCAAATCGCGCTTGATGCGTTGCACCAGTTCATCATCATTCATCTCGTTTTACTCCCAAAATATGGGAACGAGACTATGCAATTTTTATGACATTGGCGTGACAAATTTCAAGCTTACGGGGCCAACACATGGGCCTGGCCCATGACCGTGACTTGAACGGTCGCACCGATGGGCGGAATATGAATGGCCGGGCTGCGCACCAGCAGCGCGGCGCTGGTAGTTTGCCCAGGGCCCAGCAGACAAACGCTGATGCCGCAAAGCGCACCGCCAAAATCAATCTCTTCCACCCGACCCAGACAGGTTTCAGCAGCACCGACCCGAGGATGATCAGGTATCTGGGTCAATTGCAATTGCTCGGGGCGCAACATGATTTGCGCCGGACCACTGCGCTGCGCGTCATCGACCGCCAGCAGGCCAAGGGCACAGGTCGCCCAGCCTTGATCCAGCTGGGCCGGCAACACCAGGGCCTCCCCCAAAAAATGGGCAGTGGCGGCATCGTTAGGGCGCAAATACAGGGCCTGCGGCGGGCCGACTTGGGTCACGCGCCCCGCACGCATCACGGCCACCTGGTCAGCAAACGACAGGGCCTCGGCTTGGTCGTGCGTCACCAGAATGGTGGTGATGCCGGCGGCACCCAACAGTTGGGCCACCGCCTTGCGGGTGCTGGCACGCAAACCGGTATCAAGAGCGGAAAACGGCTCGTCCAGCAACATCAGGCGAGGGCGCTGGGCCAGCGCACGGGCCAGCGCCACGCGCTGCTGCTGGCCACCCGATAGCTCGTGCGGACGGCGGCTCAGCATGGCGGGGTCAAGGGCCACCATCTGCATCAACTCACGGATACGCTGTGCTCGGTTGGGGTCCTGGCGGGTCAGGCCAAAACCCACGTTATCGGCGATGCTCAAGTGTGGGAAAAGCGCACCCTCCTGCGGCACAAACCCAATGCCACGCCGGTGCGCGGGAATGAACTGGGGCCCGTCGGCCAGAGTCTGGGGACCTAACACGACGCGACCGACATCCGGCGCCTCAAAGCCCGCAATGATGCGCAACAGCGTGGTTTTGCCCGAGCCGGATGGCCCGACGATGGCGGTTCGGCTACCGGCTGGCACCAACAAATTAACACCGGCTAACGCGACCAGCGGACCATAGCTTTTGCGTACCGCGTGTAATTCAAGAGAGCTCATCGTCCAGCAGTCCGTTTTGATTGTGCATAAAGAAGCCAGGTCAGTGGCATCGACAAAATGATCATCGTCAGCGCATAGGGAGCGGCTGCGGCGTAATCGATTTCACTGCTGAAGGCCCAGAAGGCGGTGGCCAGAGTTTGGGTACCGGTCGGAGCCAGCAGCAGCGTGGCCGTGAGTTCATTGGTGATGCCCAGCGACACCAAAGCCATACCGGCCGCCGCCCCCGGGGCCGCCAGTCTGAGAGTGACAGACCATAGCGCCTGCGCCGGTGAACGACCCAGGCTGCGGGCGGCATGCTCCAGCTCAACCGGGGCCTGAGCAATGCCGGCGCGCAGGCTCACCAACGCACGCGGCAGGAACATCAGCATGTAAGCCAACAAAATAGTCGCTACGGTTTGGTACAGAGGCAAGGCCACCCGCACCGTCACGGTCACCAGCGCCAGCGCAATGACCACGCCAGGCAAGGAGCCAACCATGTAATTGCAGGCCTCCAGCAGGCGCTGCAATTTACCCGGCTGGCGAATCGACAACCAGGCCATCGGCACCGACACCAGCGTGGTGAGCAGACCGCCCGCCAACGCCAGCAGCAAGGTTTGACCCAGCGCCGCGCCCAGGGCATCCAACTGCCAGACGGCCGTACCGCCCGCTACCAACCAGCGTGCCAGCGTCAGCAAGGGCACGCCCAATGCCAGCAAGCTGGTGACAAAAGGCAGCAACCACGCCAGCAGCGTGGCGCGACCCAGGCGGCTGCGCAAGGGTAGGCGGGCCGCGCCGGCACCGACGCGGGCATAGCGCGCGTGACCACGCGCACCAGACTCCAGCCCCAGCAACAGAAAACAGCAGGCCACCAGCACCCCCGACAGCATATTGGCCGCCGGTCCGTTATAGGTGGACTGAAACTGGTCCACGATGGCGGTGGTGAAGGTGTCAAACCGGATCATCACAAACAGGCCGTATTCGGCCAGTAGATGCAGACCGACCAACAGCGCCCCTCCGCACAGCGCCAGCCGCAGCTGCGGTAATACCACCCGAAAAAAAACGGCCCAGGGCCCCAAGCCAAGCGACGCCGCAGCATCCTCCATACCGGGGTCGAGCCGCCGCAGGGCGGCCGACAAAGGCAAATACATGAAGGGGAAATAGGCAATCACCGACACCAGCACCCCCCCCGACAAACCGTGCAAAGAAGGCAGGACGGTAACCCAGGTGTAACTATGCACAAATGCAGGCACCGCCAGCGGGGCCACGGCCAGCCAGGCCCAAGTGCGGGCGCCGGGCAGGTCGCTGCGCTCGGTCAGCCACGCCAGCGCCAGCGACAGCAAGGTACATAAAGGCACGGTGAGGACCACCAGCCAAACGGTATTGACCAGCAGTTCACCGACACGCGGACGAAACACCAGCGGTGCAGCGACCGCCCAGCCGGTCTGCCATGACATCCACACCACAAAGCCTAGCGGCAGCAGGGCAAACAGCGACACCAGCAGCGCCGCGGCACTGACCCACGACAGCCGCAGACCGGCACGGCCAGCCAGCCGTTGCAGCGCGTACAGCGGTTCATCGCCCCTGGCAGGTACGGGGTGGATAGCGCCTGGAACGACAGACACGGCGTGCTTACAACAAGCCGGACTGCGTCATCAGGTCCGAGATTTTTCGGCTATTGAGTGTGGCGGGATCAACCTTAGGCGACTGCAAGTCGGCCAGGGGCACCAGTTTAGGGTTGGAGGGGGCTCCGGTGCCTACGGCGTATTCAAACGAGTCGCCGGTTTTCAAAATCTCTTGGCCCTGTTTACCCGTCACCCATTTGACGAATGCCTGTGCCTGCACCGGGTGTTTGCTGGTTGCCAGTACGCCAGCGCCGGAGATACTGACAAAGGCGCCCGGGTCTTGGTTGCGAAAGTAATGCAATGCGGTGTTGCTGCTGTTTTCTCCAGTTTTGGCCTGATCACCAAAATAATAATAGTGGTAAATCACGCCGCCATCAATCTGACCCGCGTTGACCGCCTTCATCACCGTGCTGTTGCCTTTGTACGTTGTGACGTTTTCTTTCATGGCGTTGAGCCAGGACCGGGTGGCGGGCTCGCCCTTGAGCGCCAGCATGGCGCTGACGATGGCCTGAAAGTCAGCTCCGGCAGGTGATGCCGCCCAACGCCCCTTCCAGCTGGGGTTGGCGAGGTCCATCATCGACTTGGGCAACTGCGCGGCGCTCAGCTTGCTCTTGTTATAGACAAACACGGTGCTGCGTGCGGCAATGCCAATCCAGTGCCCATGGGCCGGACGAAAGTTTGCCGGTACCTGAGCCAGCGTGGCCGCATCCAGCGGCGCAAATAAGCCCGCCGTATCGACTAGAGCCATCGCAGGTGAGTTTTCTGTCAAAAACACATCGGCCGGTGAGACTTTGCCTTCTTGCACCAGTTGGTTACCCAACTCACTGTCGCTCCCGTTGCGCAAAATCACCTTGATACCAGTCTCAAGGGTAAAGCCGTCTGCCCAGGCCTGGGTCAGGCTGACGTGCTGCGCGTTATAGACCACCAAGGGGTCAACCGTCTGCGCCCCAACCACCAGCGGAGCAGCTACAAAAGCAGAGGCTAGCGCGACCGCACGGATCAAAAAAGGGATGGCTATTTTCATAAGAATCTGTCGGGAGAAATTAATACAAATAGAAATTATTTGCATTTAAATTTTATCTTAACTGCGTCACTAAATGATCTAGCTCCCGCCTGCAAGGCAGATATTTGCAGAACTTTACCGGCCACCAGGGAAGGTAGAGTGGCCTTCAACTCCGGACTTTCAAAGTCTCGTCAGCTTCCTCTCTTGCTTTGACGAAACGAACAAACTCAATAATTAGCTCCCTTTTTCATGGCCCGGGCCATTCAGGCTATTGCCGCATGCTAGATCGTAATTTTGGCAATAATTCACGGCCAGACGATAGCCATGGGAGACCGAAGCCAGGCTTGAAACATAGATGTACAGCGCCTCTTCAGCCAGAAAAAAGCCCCAATTTTGGTTTTGATACTCATTTTAAAAGGCATGGCGTCGGCGACACAACTTTTGGGCAGCGTTCCGATCAATTTCAAGATCGTACATTTGCGCTG
>JBLHZH010000122.1:0-7066 GCA_047629695.1 Rhodoferax sp. | reverse complement strand
ACCCCCGTCTTCAGGGACAGGTTGTTGAACCGGAGGAACCGGAGGTATTACGGGAGATTTTGTTGCCATATTTTCATTCTATCGAGCGTGCTGAAGCAGTGCACAACCAAGGTGAATTGGTGGTGTTTTCCTTACGTTCAAGCCATATTAAAAAAACCCCAATGAAATCATTGGGGTTTTTTTATTGAAGGCCGTTAACGACCGGACGGGGTCATCACATATTACTGATCAGCACTTGACCGAAACCGGAGCAGCTGACTTGTGTCGCTCCGTCCATCAAACGCGCAAAGTCGTAGGTGACCTTTTTGCTATTGATTGATTTTTTCATCGAACTGATGATCAGGTCGGCCGCTTCGGTCCAACCCATGTGGCGCAGCATCATTTCAGCAGAAAGAATCAAAGAACCGGGGTTCACATAATCTTTACCCGCATACTTGGGTGCGGTACCGTGGGTCGCCTCAAAACAGGCAATGGTATCGCTCAGGTTGGCGCCTGGGGCAATGCCGATGCCGCCAACCTGGGCCGCCAACGCGTCTGACACGTAATCGCCGTTCAGATTTAAAGTGGCAATGACGCTGTATTCGGCAGGACGCAACAAAATCTGCTGTAAAAAAGCGTCAGCGATCACGTCTTTGACAATGATGTCCTTACCGTTCTTTGGATTTTTGAATTTCATCCAGGGGCCGCCATCAATCAACTCGGCACCAAATTCTTTTTGTGCTAGGTCATAGGCCCAATCACGAAAGCCACCTTCGGTGAACTTCATAATGTTACCTTTGTGAACAATTGTCAGGCTCGACTTGTCATTGTCAATCGCATACTGCAAAGCCTTGCGCACCAGACGTTCGGTGCCTTCACGCGAAACCGGCTTGATGCCAATACCTGAGGTGTTGGGAAAACGAATTTTCTTGACACCCATTTCTTCTTGCAAAAACTTGATGAGTTTTTTGGCATTGTCAGACTCGGCTTCAAACTCAATCCCGGCGTAAATGTCTTCCGAATTTTCACGGAAAATGACCATATTAGTTTTTTGCGGTTCTTTTACCGGGCTGGGAACACCATCAAAGTACTGGATCGGGCGCAGGCAGACATACAAATCCAGCTCTTGTCGCATCGCCACGTTCAAGGAGCGGATACCGCCGCCAACCGGCGTTGTCAATGGACCCTTGATAGACACCACGTAGTCACGCACCGCCTCTAGGGTTTCGGTCGGCAGCCAGACATCGGGGCCGTAAATGCGGGTGGACTTCTCACCTGCGTAGACCTCCATCCAATGAATCTTTTTCTGGCCCGAATAAGCCTTGGCCACCGCAGCGTCAACCACCTTGAGCATGACCGGGGTAATGTCCAGGCCCGTGCCATCGCCTTCAATGAAGGGAATGATGGGCTGATCAGGCACGCTCAATGAAAAATCGGCGTTGACGGTAATTTTTTGGCCTTCTGAAGGCACCTTGATATGTTGATACATGCGCTTTAGTCTCCGTTAATTAGTTCGATTTACGCGTTTTTAGTGTCAGAACCAATCAAAAAATTAAGTTTTATGCTGGTTTGCAGGCGCAAAATTATTCTAATCCCAAAAAATTACGGCTTTCTGTCAAGTCGGCAAACGCAACGCTCCTCGCGCAAAATAGGTCAGAATAACCTTATGAAAAATATTTCCGTTCTTCTTTTTTTCGTCGCCACGTCCCTGTGCCAAGTGAGCCAGGCACAAACCGGCCCTCAACTGGATCTGCAACGGATCAAACTCACGGCCGGCATGCACCTGATTGACGCCCAGGTCGCGGCTTCGACTGCGCAGCGCGCCACTGGCCTGATGTTGCGCGGCGACATGCCGCAAACCGAAGGCATGTTGTTTGTATTTGAGCAGCCTGAGGTGCAGTGCTTCTGGATGAAAAATACTTTGCTACCCTTAACTGCGGCCTTTGTGGCAAACGACGGCACCATCGTCAATCTAGCCGACATGCAGCCACAGACCACCCACCCCCACTGCTCAACCCAGGCGGTTCGTTATGTGCTGGAGATGAATCAGGGATGGTTCAACAAAAAAGGCATCAAGGCGGGCTTCAAATTGTCCGGTATGCCCTTTAATTTGAAATAAAAAAAGCCACCAAATCGGTGGCTTTTTTTGGAGGCTGATTAAGCGAAGTTAGTTTCTGCAAACTTCCAGTTCACCAGTTTATCAAGGTAAGTTTCAACAAACTTGGGACGCATATTGCGGTAGTCGATGTAGTACGCATGCTCCCACACGTCCACTGTCAGCAAAGCCTTGTCAGCCGTTGTCAGAGGCGTTCCGGCAGCACCAGTGTTAACGATGTCGAGTGAGCCATCAGGCTTCTTCACCAACCAGGTCCAGCCAGAACCAAAATTACCGACGGCCGATTTGACGAAGGCCTCCTTAAACACGACATAAGAGCCCCATTGGGCATTGATGGCTTCGGCCAGCGCACCGGTCGGCTCACCACCGCCCTGTGGCTTCATGCAATTCCAGAAAAACGTGTGATTCCAGATTTGTGCCGAGTTGTTGTAAATGCCGCCACTAGATTTTTTGATGATCTCTTCGAGTGACAGATTTTCAAACTCGGTGCCCTTTTGCAGGTTGTTGAGATTGACGACATAGGCATTGTGGTGCTTGCCATAGTGGTACTCCAAAGCCTCTTGGGAATAGTCTGGTGCCAGCGCGTCAATGGCAAATGGCAGTGAGGGAAGGGTATGTTCCATAATTTCCTTTGTTGATTAGAGATGAAGGTAATTGATTGTAGAAAGTTTGCTTATCTTAGCTACTGTACTGTCATTTCAACCTCGCCATCGGCAAGGCTGGCGCAAACACGGGTAAAACCTCATTTGCTGCATCGCCTGTATCAAAGCTGCCGGGACACTGCTGCGTTACACGAAGGCCGGGGCCCACTTGACTCAATCTAGAGCGTCAATTGAGGCAATTCAGGTTCAAACATCTTTATCCCCAAGGCTTGCAGCCGGGTTATTGGCATGAACTCTCCACAGCAATAGCATTCCAGCTGACAGCATAAATTAAGCCCTCGGTAATGTGATGTAGCATTGCAATCTATTGATTTCATTGTATTTTTAATTGCTTAATTCGTCATCAATCTGT
Source organism: Rhodoferax sp. (assembly GCA_047629695.1). GTDB lineage: Bacteria > Pseudomonadota > Gammaproteobacteria > Burkholderiales > Burkholderiaceae_C > Rhodoferax. The sequence goes on along the minus strand of JBLHZH010000122.1, from coordinate 3,957 downwards.
CACAAGCCAAGCCCGGCGTGGCTTACGACCACCTCTTGGCCTACTTACCCACAAAGTTACCCACAGATTTTGTGGGTGAGGTTGTAAAAAAAGCGTGGACGATAATTAGAAGGCTTTTCATCTGCGCGGAGATTTCATTTGTTTTCAATCATACAAGCCGCAGGCTGGCCAATCTGGCCACTTATTGTCTGCTCCATCCTGGCCCTGGCTCTCGTCATCGAGCGTTTTGTCAGCCTCCAGACGGCCAAAGTGGCTCCGCCTCAATTGCTTGAGGAGGTGATGGGTTTGGCCCGGACCTCCGTTCCAGGACCTGATGTGGTGAACCAACTGGCCCAAAATTCGGCACTGGGTGAGGTACTGGCCAGTGGCTTTCGCTTCCTCAACAGCAACCCGCTCTGCACCGAGTCCGACCTGCGTTCTGCAATGGAAGGAAGCGGCCGACTGGTGACTCATCGGCTGGAGCGCTACCTGAGTGCCCTAGCCACTATTGCTTCGGCGGCTCCATTGCTGGGTTTATTTGGCACAGTGGTCGGCATGATCGAAATCTTTGGCTCACAGTCCTCGGCCGGTGGCGCCACCGGCGGTAACCCGGCGCAGTTGGCACACGGCATCTCAATTGCGCTTTACAACACGGCTTTTGGCTTGATCATCGCCATTCCTGCGCTGATTTTCTGGCGTTACTTTCGGGCCCGGGTCGACGCGTTCCTGCTGACGCTTGAGCTGGCGTCAGAACACTTAGTGCGTCACCTCAACACATTGCGCAAATAAATCGTCCATCATGAATTTTCGATCCCGCTCACGTGATGAACCCGAAATCAACCTGATCCCCTTCATTGATGTGCTGCTGGTGGTGCTTATTTTCCTGATGCTTTCCACCACTTACAGCAAATTCACCGAATTGCAACTCACCCTGCCCGTAGCCGATGTCGAGGCCCAGCGCGACTACCCCAAGGAGGTGCTGGTTACCGTCACCAACGACGGTGCCTACACTGTCAACAAGCTGCCAGTGGCAAGTCGCAGCCTCGATGCCCTTGCCGCCGCGCTGCTGAGTGGCACCAAGGCCAGCAAAGAGTCGGTCGTCATCATCAGCGCCGATGCCAGCACCAAACACCAGGCGGTGGTCACGGTCATGGAAGCGGCGCGGCGCGCCGGCTTGTCGCACATTACCTTTGCATCGCAGTCGACCCCGGGTGGCGCCAAATGATCGCATGAGACCGGCAAGGCAAGCCCCTGCCTGGCAGGGCTGGCTAACGCATGGCTGGACCCATCGCGGCCTGCTGGCTTGGCTGTTATGGCCGATATCAGGCCTATTTGGCGCCCTGGCGGCACTGCGCTGCACGCTTTACCGGACTGGCACACTCAAAGCAGCGCGTGTGGCGGTACCCGTCATTGTGGTGGGTAACGTGGTGCTGGGCGGCTCGGGCAAGACACCAGTGGTCATCGCGCTGGTACGCCACCTACAAAGCTGGGGACTACAAGTCGGGGTGATCTCTCGAGGCTATGGACGCCAGGCCCGAGACTGCCGTGAGGTGCTCGCGGACAGCGCCATTGCTGACGTCGGCGACGAACCGGCCTTAATTCGGCGCACCACCGACGCTGCCGTTTTTGTCGCCGCCCGGCGCTTTGAAGCGGCCAGTGCCCTACTGGCGCGCTACCCGGCCATTCAGGTCATTATTTGCGACGATGGCCTGCAACACCTGAGCCTGCTCCGCGACCTTGAAATTTGTGTGTTTGACGACCGGGGCATTGGCAACGGGTTGTTACTGCCGGCCGGTCCCCTGCGCGAACCCTGGCCGAAAACCGTAGATCTGGTGCTGCACACCGGTGACCAGCCTGCATTTGCAGGATTTACAGCAACACGCAGACTGGCACATTACGCTGTGACAAAAGATGGCCACCAGGTGCCGCTGGCACAACTGACCGGACCCGGCACAAAACCTTTGCTGGCACTGGCAGCAATTGCCAAGCCAGCGGCGTTTTTCAGCATGTTGCAGGCACAGGGGCTGACGCTGACGCGGACCATCGTACAACCCGACCACGACAGCTTTGCCGATTGGCAGCGCCATGACTACAGAAACTACACCATTCTTTGCACCGAAAAAGACGCTGTCAAACTATGGCACAAAGACCCCGACGCCCTAGCCGTCCCCCTTTTATTGACCCCCGAGCCGGCCTTCCTGGCTGCAGTCGAGGCCAAACTGGCAACCCTGCTGGCGAAGCCCCCTGCCCCAACGCTATCATCTCCCCATGGACACAAGACTTCTTGAATTACTGGTTTGCCCGATCACCAAAGGCCCCTTCACATACGACCGCGAAAAGCAGGAGCTGATCTCGCGCAGCGCACGACTCGCCTACCCGGTGCGTGACGGCATTCCCATTCTTTTGGAGGATGAGGCCCGCACCCTGAGTGACGAAGAACTCGGACTTTGAGTTTTACTGTCCTCATTCCGGCCCGCCTGGCCTCGACACGACTACCAAACAAACCACTGGCCGACATTGCCGGTATTCCGATGGTGGTGCGGGTCGCCCAGCGCGTGCGATCAATCAATCCGACCGGTAGCCCGGTTCGGGTGGTGGTGGCGGCTGACAGTCCGGACATCCTACGAGCCTGCCAGGCCCACCAGATTGAATGCGTGCTGACCCGCAGCGATCACCCCTCGGGCAGTGACCGCCTGGCCGAAGCCTGCCAACTTCTCGGGCTAGGCCCTGATGAAATCGTCGTCAATGTGCAAGGCGATGAACCCTTGATAGACCCGCTGCTAGTAAGCGCAGTGGCGCAGTTATTGAAACAACAGCCCGTTGCCAGCATGAGCACAGCAGCCCATGCCCTCGACAACTGGGCCGACTTCATCAACCCGAATGTCGTCAAGGTGGTGCTCGACAGCGGCAGACTGGCGCTTTACTTCAGTCGCTCAGCCATCCCGCACGGACGCGATCAGCCGGGCATACTTCCCGCGCCAGCGCCTTTGCGCCACATCGGCATTTACGCCTATCGCGTCGGATTTTTACGCCAGTTTCCCCGGCTGTCGCAGGCCCCAGCCGAGCTCACCGAGTCACTGGAGCAATTGCGCGCCCTGTGGCATGGCTATCGCATTGCGGTTCACATCACGGCCGACGCTCCCGGCCCCGGCGTTGACACACCGGAAGACCTGGAACGGGTACGCAGGCACTTTGCCGTCTGAGTAACGTCGGATGTAAGGCGGTTACAAGCTGTCGCATGCTATTCTTGTAATAAACGACGTATTGCGGTCAGCCTGGAGGCCATTTTCGCAATACCCTAAGATTTCTATTCATCCAAGGACACAATGAGACTCATCCTTTTGGGCGCCCCTGGCGCCGGCAAAGGCACGCAAGCCACATTCATTTGCCAGAAATATGGCATCCCCCAAATCTCGACTGGTGACATGTTACGCGCCGCCGTCAAAACCGGCACATCGCTGGGTATTGAGGCCAAAAAAGTGATGGACGCCGGTGGGCTGGTCAGCGATGACCTGATTATTAATCTGGTGAAGGAGCGTATTACCCAGTCCGACTGCACCAACGGTTTCCTTTTTGATGGCTTCCCTCGCACGATCCCGCAAGCCGACGCCATGCAGGCGGCCGGTGTCAAACTTGATTTTGTGCTGGAGATCGATGTACCGTTTGACGCCATCATTGAACGCATGAGCGGACGCCGCTCACACGCGTCATCCGGTCGTACTTACCACGTCACCTTCAATCCCCCCAAAGTGGCCGGCAATGACGACCTCACGGGTGAAGCACTGATTCAGCGCGAAGACGACAAAGCTGAAACAGTGAAAAAACGCCTGGAGGTCTACAGTGCCCAGACCCGTCCACTGGTGGACTACTACGCCAGTTGGGCAAAAGCCGAACCGGTTGCCGCTCCCAAGTACCGTGCCATCAGCGGTACCGGCAGCGTCGAAGAAATCACCGCACGCGCCTTTGCCGCGCTGGCCA
>JBLHZH010000121.1:0-7101 GCA_047629695.1 Rhodoferax sp. | reverse complement strand
TGCTGCGCGGCGGCGAAGATATTCGCCGCGTGGGCGAGACTATTTTGTTGGTGACTGACTCGCATGGCATCCAGTTCCTGATTCGCGATCGCGCGGATCTGGACAAGGAAAGTCAGAAAATTCTGGATAGATTTTTGTAAAAAACTGCCATGACGACTCCTGTTTTTGACTTCTCCGATACCGTTGTGGTCGAACTGGCCGCGCTTAATGCGGCCCGCGCTCTGCACGAAGATGTTGGTGCCGGCGACCTCACTGCCAGCCTGATTGACCCTGAGCGCCGCGCCCGTGCCCATGTGCTGGCGCGTGAAGTCGCTGTTATTTGCGGTGCCCCCTGGGTGCCGGCCACCCTGCAGCAATGCGTCCCGGCGATTCAGTTCGACTGGCAGGTCGCGGAAGGCCAGCTCTGTGCACTTGCTCAAGTGATGCTGACGCTGGCTGGTTCTCCCCGTGCTTTGTTGACGGCGGAGCGCACCCGGCTCAACTTTTGATAATTGTTGAGCGCCGTGGCGCGCAAAACTGCCACCTATGTCGCGGCTGTTAGCCGCGTGCCGGGCAACCGGGCGCAGATCGTGGACATGCGCAAGACGCTGCCGGACCTGCCGCTGGCACAAAAATACGCAGTGCGTCCGGGCCGCGGCCCCAACCATCGTACTGGTTTGTACGCCCAGTACTGATTAAAGAGAGCCATATTTCGGCTACGAGCGGCATCACCGCCGTGCTGGCCCGCGTGGCTGCCTTGGCGCCGACCGTCCACTTTATTGAAATCGAGGTCGAAACGCTGGCCCAGTTAAGTCAAGCCCTGGGCGCCGGTACCCGCATGGTGTTACTTGACGACATAGACCTGCCCACCCTGCGCGAAGCGGTACAACTCAACGTCGGGCGTGCCATTTTGGAAGTCTCAGGGTGGCGTCACCCTGACCCGGGTGCGCGACATTGCCGCCACCGGTGTGAACCGGATCTTGGTCGGGTCCCTGACCAAGGACGTGCAGGCGACCGATTTCTCCCTGCGTTTTCAGGACCTTTAATGACGTCTGTTTTGAAGGCCGTGCTGGCGGTGGACTACGAGCGACCTCATCCCGAGGCCGCGACTGACTGCGTTTGCAGCACCCGTCATGCCTGGGCCTGGGTGCAGGTGGAGCCCGGCCTCAAGGATAAAATCCGCCGCCTGTTCAAAGACAAAAATGCGGTGATGGTGTCGCACTACTGTATGACCCCCGATTTGTAGGACCTGGCCGAAGAAACCGGCGACTTGGTGAGCAACTCGCTGGAGTTGGCGCGCTTTGGCCGTGGCAATACGGCCACCACCCTGACTGTGTCGGGTGTGCGTTTTATGGGCAAAACCGCCAAAATCTTGTCGCCTAAAAAACGCATTTTGATGCCTGATCCGGACGCCACCTGCTTGCTCGACCTCGGGTGCCTGATTGACAATTTCAGTGCCTTTTGTGATGTTTATCCAGATCGTACCGTGGTGGTGTGCGCCAATACCAGCGCGGCGGTCAAGGCCCGTGCCGATTGACTGGTCACGTCCAGTTGCGCATTGAACATTGTGTGTGCGCTGAAAGAAAAAGACGAAAAAATTTTCTGGGTACCGGACCGCTATTTGGGCGGCTACATTCAGCGCGAGACTGGTGCCGACATAGCAATGTGGGACGGCGCCTGCATCGTGCATGACGAGTTCAAGGCCTCTGAGCTGCAGGCGCTGATCAAGCAACACCCTGGTGCCAAAGTGCCGGTGCACCCCGAGTCGCCGGCCGAGGTGGTGGCGCTGGCCGATGCAGTAGGCTCGACCTCGGCTATTTTGAAGGCGGCGCAAGTAATGGCGGCAACTACTTTTATCGTCGGCTACCGACAACGGCGTGCTGCATAAACTACGCACGCTCAATCCGCACAAGCTGTGTCTTGAGGCCTCCACCGCCGGCAGCCGTGTCACGTGCAACGGTTGCGCCCACGGCCCCTGGCTGGCTATGAACAGCTTGGCCGACGTCGCCCGCGTACTGGTAACCCGTACCAATGAGGTCCAGGTGCCTCCAGCGCTGGGCCTGTGCGCCCGCCGGCCGATTAACTGCATGCTGGCGTTTACCGCTGTGCTCAAACGTGGCGTTGCTCCAGGTAGTCTGGTCAATTGGATCAGGACGGTGTAGGGTGAGATTTGTGCATTAAACTTGAATTGATGCCTTTTTTAAGTGCCAGTGCATGCAATCAACTGAGATTATCCATATCGGTAAGTCAGCTTCATAAAAAGCATTTGTTTAAAAATTAAATTAAAACAACCTACTTTTAAAAACAATTCGGAAAATCAGTCTCTTGGCACGTTGTATGCAAGAATCATTTCCATATCTTGTTCAACGCTGGAGATTGAGTGCACCCCGAACCCAAGCAATTTCCCCGATCGCACCCCGGCGTAGCCCATATGCCGGCTTTGTTTATTTTCGGTCAGGCGCAAGCCTGCGCTACTTGCTGAGCCAGCCAGCAATAGCCACGCGAGGTGGCCGTGTGGAGGTCATCTGCAAGCAAATTGCCGATGACATTGTGCTGGGTCGATTCCAGCCGGGGTCCCGGCTGGATGAAGTTATGTTAGCCGGGCTTTTTAATGTCTCGCGAACTCCCATTCGGGAGGCGCTCAAGCAACTTGCGATTCAGGGGTTGGTGGTTTGCCGTCCTAACCGGGGTGCTGTAGTCGCCACTCTATCGCCCAAGCAGCTGGATCTGATGTTTGAGGCCATCGGTGAGCTCGAGGCGGCCTGTTCACGCTTTGCTGCCGTGCGCATGGGCGCCAAAGATCGTCAACGCCTGTCCGAACTGCACGCGCAATCGCGGGTCGCCATGCGAGCGGCGGACTTTGAGCTTTACGCCCAACTGAATCAGGCCTTGCACAGCGTCATTATTGAAAGCTGTGGCAACCCGGTTTTGATTGAAATGACCTACAGCCTGCGCCACCGGGTATCGCCTTTTCGACGCTCGCAGTTTCGCCATATTGAACGTATGAGCGCTTCATTTGAGGAGCATGGGACCCTGATCGAAGCCTTGCTGACGCACGATGCCAGCGGCGCACAGCGTGAAACACGCTCCCATTTACTTTCGGCTCGCACGGCGGCGGCACGCATGTCGCAAAGCGATGCCGAGTCCCTATCCGTCCTTCAAGGGCAATCCCAAATGAAAGCTACTTCATGACTTGGTCCATCATTGCCCGTGATCACTCTGGCGCCTTTGGCGTCGCGGTGGCGAGTAAGTTTTTTGCTGTGGGCGCCCTGAGTCCGCATGCCCGCAGTGGCGTTGGCGCACTGGCTACACAGGCGTTGCTTAATCCTTTGTATGTAGGTCCCGCCTTCGCTGGGCTTGAAAAAGGCGTTCATCCGTCAGACCTCATTGCCCACCTCACGGCCGCCGATGAAGGGCGCGATCACCGTCAGTTGCACCTGATCGACGCCAGTAATCGGTCCGCGGCCTACACCGGCATGGCTTGTATTGATTGGTGTGGTCATACTGCCGGTGACGGCTTTTCAGTGGCGGGCAATATGCTGGCTGGCCCGCAGGTCATTGCCGCGACTGCCGCGGCTTACCAGGCGAATGCGGGTGTGTTGTTTGCCGAACGTCTCTTGCTGGCCCTGGCCGCCGGGGAAGCTGCGGGCGGCGACCAACGTGGCAAGCAGGCAGCGGCCTTGCTGGTGTACACAACCGAAGACTACTGCGCGCTTGACTTGCGGGTGGACGACCATGCCGAGCCGATTCAGGAGTTAAAACGCCTGTATGACAAGAGTCTGGAGCGCTACCAGCCCTTTACGGCCTGCCTGCCTTCCATTAGGCGCCCCGCGGGCCTCACTGACCGGGCTCTGATTGAAGCTGAAGTCCAACAGTTTCATGCCCGGCGCAGCGGAGCCACCGTATGACGGCCCTGCTCGAAGTCAAAGGTTTGTGCACTAGCTTCAAGCTCGAGAGTGGAGGTGAGTTTGCAGCGGTCGATGATGTGAGTTTTTCGGTAAACGCTGGGCGTACGCTGGGCATTGTGGGTGAGTCGGGCTGCGGTAAGAGCGTCACCTCACTGTCCATCATGGGCCTGCTGCCCAAAGGCCAGGGGCGGATTTCGGCCGGCACCATTGTGTTTGAGGGACAGGACCTCGCGACCTTGTCACCGGCGGCCATGCGGGCTTTGCGTGGCAACCGTATGGCCATGATCTTTCAGGAACCGATGACCTCACTAAATCCGGTTTTTACGATTGGCGAACAATTGATTGAAGGGATTCGCTGCCATCGCGACATCAGCCCGGCGGACGCACGGGCCCATGCCATCGAGATGCTGCGTCGGGTTCGGATTCCGTCGCCAGAGCAGCGCATTGACGAGTACCCGCACAAGCTGTCGGGCGGCATGCGCCAGCGCGTCATGATCGCCATGGCCCTGTCGTGCGAGCCCCAGTTATTGATCGCCGATGAGCCGACCACCGCACTGGATGTGACCATTCAGGCGCAGGTGCTGGAACTGATGCGCACCTTGCGTGAAGAAACTGGTACTGCAATTATTTTGATCACCCATGACCTGGGTGTTATTGCTGAACTGGCAGACGATGTGGTGGTGATGTATTCAGGTCGGGTGGTGGAGCGGGCGCCTGTTGACCAGCTGTTTGCCAATCCGCAGCACCCCTACACCATCGGCCTGCTGGGCTCCATTCCCAAGCTGCACCTGACGCAAAAACGGCTTAACGCGATTGAGGGCCAGGTGCCCACGCCTATGACCCAGGTGATGGGCTGCCGTTTTGCGCTGCGTTGCCCGTTTGTTGTTGCGCAGTGCCGGGCGCAGGCGCCGCCGCTGGTCGCCTTGGGCGACGCGCACGATGTCGCCTGCTGGCGCGCCCCTTTGGAGGTGGCAGCATGAGCGCGCTATTGCGGGTTGATAATCTAGTCAAACATTTCCCTGTCCACAAGAGTCTGTTCAGCCGGCAGACTGCCGTGGTTCACGCCGTTGATGGTTTGAGTTTTGAGATCAATGCGGGCGAGACCATGGCCCTGGTTGGTGAGTCAGGCTGTGGAAAATCCACGGTTGGGCGCCTGGTGCTGCGTCTGCTGGAGGCCACTTCGGGTAAGGTCTGGTTTGACGGTGAAGATCTGATGGCGCTGGCGCCTGCTCGCATGCGTGCCACACGCCGGCACTTGCAGATGATTTTTCAAGATCCCTATTCGTCGCTTAATCCGCGCATGACGGTGGAGCAGACTCTGATTGAGCCGCTAGCGCTGCATGGGCTGGCCAAGGGTCGGCACCGCGAGCGGGCCGCCGAGTTGCTTGATCTGGTGGGACTGGCTCCGCAATACCTGCAGCGTTATCCGCATGAGTTCTCGGGCGGTCAGCGGCAACGCATTGGCATTGCGCGAGCCCTGGCGGTGGAGCCCAAGCTGATCGTGTGTGACGAGGCAGTGTCGGCGCTGGATGTCTCCATCCAGGCGCAGGTCATTAATTTGCTGCAAGACCTGCAACAGCGACTGGGGCTGGCTTATGTCTTTATTGCGCATGATCTGGCCGTGGTGAAACACATTGCCTCGCATGTGGCGGTGATGTACTTGGGACAAATTGTTGAATACGCCGACAAGCAAAGCTTGTTCGCTACACCGCGCCATCCTTATACGCAGGCCTTGCTGTCGGCCATTCCACTGCCGGAACCGGGTCTGAAGCGTGAGCGAATTTTATTGCAGGGCGATGTGCCTAACCCGATCAATCCACCGTCCGGTTGCCGCTTTCGTACCCGCTGCCCTTATGCACAGGACGTTTGTGCGCAGGAAGTGCCCGAGTTGCGTAGCTCCTCAGGCCATGCTGTGGCCTGCCATTTTTGGGAAAAGATTAAAGCACCCGCGCCGGTTGTCGCCACGCAGGTCGTGAATGAACGTTTGTTGCGTTTGCAGCAAGCGTTTAGTGCGCCCGTTGTGACACCCTGAGTTTTCTAATTTTTTAGTTATTAACCCTGAAGGAAAAATGCAGTGAAGAAAAAATACCTACTGGCACTGGCTTTGGCCGCCGTGACGTGTGTGACCCAAGCCCAGACCTTACGCATTGGTCTGGCCGAAGACCCCGATATCCTGGACCCCACTTTGGCGCGTACTTTTGTCGGACGTATTGTTTTTGCCTCCTTGTGTGACAAGCTGTTCGAGATTGATGAGAAGCTCAATTTTGTGCCTCAACTGGCAACGTCGTACCAATGGTCGGCGGACAACAAGTCGTTGACCCTGAAACTGCGCAGCGGCGTTACTTTTCATGATGGAGAAAAGTTTAATGCGGCGGCCGTCAAGTTCAATATTGAACGTCACAAGACCATGCCGGGCTCCAACCGCCGCGGCGAGCTGTCGCCGGTGGTCTCGGTTGACGTGGTCGATGACCTGACGGTCAGGCTCAATCTCAGTGCCCCTTTCTCGCCCCTGCTTTCCGTGCTGGCAGACCGTGCCGGTATGATGGTATCGCCCAAAGCCGCCTTGGCCAATCCGACCAATTTTGGCACCAAGCCTGTCTGCTCGGGGCCATTCCAGTTTGCCGAGCGCGTGGCACAGGACCGGATCGTGTTGGAGCGTTATCCCAACTACTGGAACAAGGCTGCGATCCACTTTGACAAAGTTGTATTTCTGCCTATCGTGGATGCCACTGTTAGGCTGGCCAATCTGCGTGCCGGACAGTTGGACCTGATCGAGCGCGTAGCACCGTCCGATGTGGCCTCCATCAAGGCGGATAAAAAACTCGTGATGGCGCGTATTACAGAGTTGGGCTATCAGGGCATCACCATCAACACCAACAAGAGCGATCAGGCGCAACAGAACCCACTGGGTCGGGACCCACGGGTGCGTGAAGCGTTTGAGTTGTCACTGGACCGGGCTGCCATCGTTCAGGTGGCGATGGATGGTGAGGCGCAACCGGGCAATCAGTGGGTTGCGCCCAGCAATAGTTTTTATGCCAAAAATGTGCCCATCCCTAAACGTGATATTCCTCGTGCCAAGGCGCTGCTTAAGGAGGCTGGCGTGACCAATCCGACCTTTACGCTGATGACGCCCACCACGTCAGATGCCCAGCGCCTGGCGCAAGTGGTTCAGGCCATGGCCAAGGAAGCCGGGTTTAACGTGAAGATCCAGGCG
>JBLHZH010000120.1:0-7138 GCA_047629695.1 Rhodoferax sp. | reverse complement strand
TGCATATTGCCAGTGCCTGTGTCAATGCTATACCGGCTGCCAGTGCCAGTCGAGTGGCTATTTTTGCCACACGAGGCGCACTGGCTTCGGGTTTTTACCAGCGTGAGCTGCAGAGTCGTGGCATTGATTTTTGTGTTCCTGATGAGGTCACGCAGCAACAGGTCGACCTTTGTATCCGGGCCGTGAAGGCCGGTCAGGTCGCGGTCGGCGGACAGCACTTGACGCAGGCCTGTCTGACGGTGAGCCAGCAAAGTGCCACTGCGCTCATCATGGGTTGTACCGAGATTCCGTTGGCCAGTCGCCATGCCGATCTGGCCGCGCTGCTCCCGGTCGACAGCTCACTGGCGCTGGCCCAAGCCTGTGTCGACTTTGCCTTGACTCGAGGTTGGAATAGGCCAGGATGGGATACCTGAAGCTTTTGTCAAACAGCCCCTTGGCTCTGCTGCTGTGCGTCTTGGCGGGCAGCTGCGTCGGCTGGTTGCTACCCGTCTGGGGTAGTCAGGCCCTGATTTTTGGCCAGGTTTACCTGGCGCTGATCAATATGGCTGCCTTGCCGCTGATGGTCGTGGCTACTTTTTTCGGGCTGCGCAAAACCTTGCTACTGCCCCGACCGGCCCTGCGCATGTTGATGATTCTGGCGCTGGCGGCGGGGCTGGTGCTGGTGAGTGCCCTGCTGGGCACTCTGGTGGGATTGCTGACGGGCGCCGGTTTGAACTTGGATCTGGCCACCCGGGAGGTGCTGGGCATGATGGTGCAAACGGCGGGGGGCGAAGCCTCTAATACCGCCGTCGCTCTTTATGGCTCAAGCGCGACGGTGCAGATCCAGGAGGCATCGCCTTGGTCGGGCGTGATTCCCGATAACTTTTTTCGTGTTTTATCACAGGGTCAGCTATTGGGTATTTTCATGGGCACCCTCATTTTTGGACTGGCTTTCGCGGCGCTGCTTAAATCGCAAAGTCAGGCCTTGATGGGCATATTTGAAGCGATTTATCGTGCTTCTGAGGTAATTATTGCTCGTGTCAACGTATTTATTCCAGTCTTGGCTTTTAGTATGGCAGCCTACGTCGCGGCCAGCATGGATGGCCAGACGCTGCAGGCGATGCGCAGCTTTCTGACTTCATTTGTTGTCTTTAGCTTTATTTTTTGCGGGCTGGCCATCGGTTTTATATGGAAGCGATCTGGGCTTTCTCTGGATCTGGTCTTATCGGCTCTGAAAACGCCGGTTCTGATCAGCCTGACTTCTGCCAGTGCCTCCGCCAGCATTCCTGACACGATCCACGCCATGAGCTCAAAGCTGGGCTTTAGCCGGGGTGTGGCTGAACTCGTAGTGCCGATGGCCTCGGTTTTCATGCGCGCAGGCAACGCTTTTTATTTCGCCATGCTGGCCGTTTTTGTGGCCAACATTTACGGCCACACCATCGCTCCTCAGGACTTCCTGCTGATTTGCCTGGGCGCCAGTCTGGCGGCCTTTGCCTCGGCCGCGAACAACAAACTGGTGGTGGTGGGGTTTGCCGGTATTGTGCTGACGATGCTTAACTTGCCGATTCAGGCCGCCCTCGTGCTTTTTCTGGCGATTGATCTGCTGTGCGAGGGACTGCGCAACCTGCTCTCACTTTTGCTGGCCTGCGTGCTGATTGTGCTGGTCTCCCGTGGGTTGCCCTCGGACCGTGAGACAAGCGTGCAGGCCTTTAATATTAAGCGGCTTGGGCCTGTCAATTTTGTTTTTTCAAGAGCCAGCGTCGGGATCATTTTTGCCTGTACGCTTGTCCTAGCAATGTTAATCACACTGGCCGGAATTGGTTTCGGCATGCGCAACACGGTGGGCACCCCAACGGGCGCCCAATCATCAGGCAACCTGCCCTCAACTGGAAAGACCACGCCTAGACCATGACGAATTTATATAAAACCTGCTGTTTGCTCATTCTGGCGACCAGCCTGTCTGCCTGTGGCGTCACCAACCTCCTGATGCCTAAAGGCAGCCGGTTGGACTGGAATGGTCTGACCGTGCTGGCAGCCGAAGGCGTCAACCTCAACACCCCGGTGGCACTGGACATTGTTTTTTTGCGCGACGAGGCGACCTATGCCATGGTCTCCAAACTGCCTGCAAGTCAATGGTTTGCCTCCCGCAAAGATCTGGTAAAAACTTTTCCTGAGGGTTTGAGCTACCTCAGCATGGAGATCACACCAGGACAGACGCTCAAATTTTCAGCCAAAAGCTTTGACAGTGCCCGGCTCGCCGGGGCCTTGGTCTTTGCTGATTACCTGACGCCGGGTGAACACCGTATGCGGATTGACCAATTGCAGGGCGACCTGCTGCTGCAGCTTGATGAACGCGCCTTCTCGGTTTCAGTCCGCCTTCCCCGTTAATAAATTTATACCTGATGATGCACACGCCATGATGAAGTCCCCCCCTGTTGACGAGCGAATCCAATGGCATGAAGGCATGCTGCTGTCGCCCCAGCATTTTCAGCAGACCTCTGCCCGGCTGGACTCCCTGGTGGCTCGGCAAACGCTGCTAGCTGCTCCTTTTGCCTGGGGTATTCGTAGCCTGAAGATGGACAACGGCCTGTTATCGGCCGGCATTGTGCGGGTGTTGCAGCTTGACGCCATCATGCCCGACGGCACCTTGGTCAGTTTTTCGGCCGATAACGCCCTGCATGGCACGCTGGAGCTCAGTCTGGCTCCGTTTGCCGAGGCCCTGGGCAACGGACCACTTGATTTTTATCTGGCGTTGCCGATCAGCACTCGCATGCGTGATAAGGGTTCACCGACCCGCTTTCGGTCCGTGATTACCAGCCCGGTTGAAGATGAAGTGTCAGAGGCCATGCCGGCCGATGTGCCCCGGTTGCTGCCTAATCTCATGCTAGTGGCTGGTGCCGTACCCTCGGGCTTGTATGCTAGCCTACGTCTGGGGACGGTCAATAAAGACAACGAAGTGATCAAACTGGGGGAGACCCTGCCGCCCCTGTTGGTGCTGTCCAAAGACGGTGATTTTTGGGAGAGCCTCTCAAATTTTGTCGCCCAGCTCCGTGGCAAGGCCGCCTTTGTCGCCAAACAAACGGCCATGCCATCGTCCAAAACAGAAGATCGACTGGCCTATCTAGAGCAACGCGAACGTTTGCGCAACCTGATGACTGGACTGCCCCAGATCGAGGCGGTTCTGCGTACCCCCAGCCTGCATCCCTACGCGCTGTATCTGGCGCTTTGTACCTTGCTGGGACCGCTCAGTTTGCTCAAACCCGGCGCCTTGCCACCTGTGCCGCCGGCCTACGATCATGCCGATCCGCGGGCCTCTTTGCAGCCCGTGCTATTGGCTTTGCAAGATGCGCTACAAGAAGTTAGTCAGTCCTACCGTGAGCACAAGTTCGAGTACCGACATGGCGCTTTTGAGCTCACGCTGCAAGCCGACTGGGTGGATGTGCAACTGGTGGTGGGTCTGCGCGGCCAGCCTGAAAAAGACCTGGTAGCGTGGATGAGTGGGGCCGTGATCGGCTCCCAGTCGGCCTATGCTTCCCTGCGCGAAAGACGGGTGCTGGGCGCGGTGCGGGAGCCGATTGAAGCGGCGCCTGAACTGGGTGTGCGCACCAGTTCAGGCTATACCCTGTTTAAGATTCGCTGCGAGGCTGCCCTGACCCTGCCCAACGAATCTCTGGTCATCAGTAACTCGGCCGAGAGCGCTTCGGCGCAACGCCCGCAGGAAATGATTCTGTTTGTTAAAGGCTGAGGCTTGAACCCGAGGGAATGATCCATGACACGCCAAAATTCTGAAGATGATCACCTGATCAAACAGTTTCGTTCTTTTTTTGAGGAAGTCACCCGGGCCCAGGCGCGGGCCCTGATGCTGCGTGAAACCGACCCCGATCTGGTGGCGCAAAACGTCAGCAAGTACCTCGAAAACCTGATTGAACTGCAAACGCTCGAGGCCAAGCGGGATGGCAACCGGTTTGAGCTGGAAAGCGTGAACGATGCCCGCTACCTGAAAGCGGCCCTGGCCGATGAACTTTTGCTCAACACGTCCTGGATCGGGCGCGACTGCTGGACCAGCCATTTGCTGGAAGCCGGCATGTTCAGAACCAGTGTGGCGGGCGAGCGGGTGTTTGAGCGCATCGAAGAACTGCTCTCCAACCGGGAGCCCTCGCTGCGTCCGATGGCCAGCCTATATTTGTCGGCACTGGCATTGGGCTTTCAGGGGCGTTACCGGGGGGTGACTGATACCGGGCGTTTTGCCGGCTACCGGGCCGAGTTGTTTCAGTTCGTCTACCAGCGCCGCCCCGACCTGTCAGGTCGGGACCGGGTGTTGTCCGAGACCGCTTATGCCAGCACCCTGTCGCATCTCACGCCGCGCAAGATGCCGACCCTGAGTCGTTGGACGGTCCTCTTTATATTGAGTCTGGTCGGCTTGCTGGCGATTTCTGAAATTCTCTGGCTCTGGCAAACCTGGCCGGTGCGCCAAGGCTTGCAAACGGGCCAGTTCAATGGCACCAAAGGTTCATGATGATCAGAGATAACCTGTTTTTAGCCGCGCTCAGCCTGCTTATTCTGGTGGTATTGGCCGTACTCGGTCTGGTGCTGTATTTCGCGCTGCGCCGCGCCACTGCCAAGCCTGGACAGGACCAAAAAGTAGTCAAACTGCGCTTTGACACGCTGCGCAGTTCGTTCCGTCAAGCGGTGGAGCTGATCGAGGGCAATATTGTCGCGCGCAGCGAGCGCTACAGCATTCCCTGGGTGCTGGTGCTCAATGAAGGCACGGGCAACCGGGCCTTGCCGATTGAACAATCAGGGGTGGTCAGTGCTCTTAGCTCGGAGTCTGCCTCGGCGGCTGCTGCTCAGGGCATTGGCTGGCATTTCTTTGACAAGGGCATTGTGATTGCCATGCAGGGCGCCTATCTGGGTTCGCCCGACGACGAAGATGCGCATGAAAAGCCGTGGGATGAGTTTCTCGGTCTATGCCAGAAATACCGGCCGCAGCGGCCCTTTGACTCGGTCGTCATCACGGTTCCTGCTGCCTTGCTGCTGGACAGTAACCCCGACGCCCTACTTGAGTTGGGCAAACTGGCTCGGCTATCGCATCGGCGTCTTTGGTTGGCGCAAAACCGTTTTGCCATGCGTTTTGCGGTTTATGTGGTGGTCTCAGGCTGCGAGCAGATTGATGGTTTTCCGACTTTTGCCCGGGCCCTGCCCGAGCCCATGCGGGCCGGTATATTAGGCTGGTCGTCGCCTTATGATCTATCCTCCACCTACCAGGAACGCTGGGTTGATGAGGCGCTGGACAGCGTGGTCAAAAGTGTCTCGGATACCTCAGCCGAGCTCTTTGCCCTTGATTCAGCAGCTGTCAACAACGACACAGCGCGTTTCTTTTTGTTGCCCTCGCGCATTGAAACATTGCGCGCTCAGTTGCAGGTTTATGTTGATGAGTTGATGCGGCCCAGTGCCTACCATGAGCCCTTTTTCTTTCGTGGTATTTATCTTACTGGCGACAGCAGTGAGTCGGCCCAGAAAGCCAGTGCGAATGTAGCATTGCCGATGGAGACAGTGGATCAGGCGCCCGAGGCGATGCCCGAAGGGGTGTTGCAGCTGATGAACGAGCCGGCTTTTTTACGGGATCTTTTTGAGAAAAAGATCTTTATGGAGTACGGCCTGGCAAGGCCGTCGCACCAGCACCTCACGCGCCCGATGCTCAGTCGGGTGGCACGCGGTGCAGCCATTGTGGTACTTGGAGGCTGGAGTCTGGGGCTGTTACTGGCCACTTTTCAGCTCAGTAAATACAATCCGGCATGGGCCAAAGTGCTGACAGACATTGCTATCGATACCCAGTACCGCACGCAGGCTGAGGCCCGTGGCGAGCCCATTCCCAGCGAGTGGTACCGCAGCAAAACCCTGTCGCTATTGACCACGCTTGAAAGAGGCGGCGGCACCAAGGCCTGGACTTTGTTCATGCCAGGCTCCTGGGCTGTTTTTGACAACCTGGATGTCCGGGTCGCTGAACGCATTGAGCGCGAGTTTGGCGAGATCGCCATCTACACCCTGCGCCGTGAACTTTATGCCCGTGCTGCTCAACTGACCGGTGTGCAGCAAGAAGAGAGTACAGGGGAATTAATTATGGGCGGCGAGTGCCTGGCGCCTGCTGGCTTTACTGCGCTGGTCACGGCTCCGCACAAGGCGGCAATGGTGGTGGAGGATTTGGCCGAGTTTTCCACGATGTTGCAATATGTGTCGGAGGTGGAGCGTCTGGACCAGGCCGTGGTGGCGATGGTGCGTCTGCAAAAACCCAGTCAGGACGAGGTCAATGATTTGCGCCTGTTGGTTAAATACACGTTGGGCGCCGATTTGCCTGGTAATTTGTCGCAGAGTATTCGTTTCTTTCGCAGCGGCGACACGGCGGGCAGCCTGTCCCCGGCCGCCATCAGTCTGATGCCTATCCAGCGGGCGGTTCAGTGCACGTTTGGTAAAGGCATTCAGGCATTGGACAAGCGCTTGTTTCTCGACAACGACCTGCTGGTCTCCGAACGTTTGCTGGCAAGCCAAAGTGCCAGCCTGTTTTCAAACGCTGGCGGGATGGGTAGCTATGCCAAGACCGTCGAGGGCTACAAACAGATACTGACTGCTATCCGTGAACAGGAAAGCCTGCTGGCCCAGGGACCCGGTGGCTGGATGCGTCAAAGCAGCTTGAACCTGGGTCCGACCTATGATGCTGCGCTGTTACGCGTGACCCAGTCCCGGCGCTTGCTGGGACGGTATTCGGCCGAGCAGGCACGTGAGCACGCGACAACTGAATTTCAGCGCTTCAGTGTAGAGTTTGATCGCCGCTTTGGCAGTCAGGCCGAAGCCCCCGGCATTGTGTGGCAAGACAAAGATGCCCGCTTTGCCCTGGCCAATGAACGCATTGCTCTGCGTGATGCGCTCATTGGTTTGTTGGCACAGCCCTTTATGGTGGCCCCCAGCGAGCGCGTTATCCCCGAGATCACAGCTCAGAGTTTGCTGGTGTGGGATAGCGTCAAACTGGACCAAGCCGTGTCACTGGGCGAGGCGCACAAACAATTTATGGGCGAGGGGCTGCTCAAGTTTCCGCCAGCCACGCGGCCTCAAGTGACGGCTTTTGTGAATATGCAGTTTGCCAATCTGGTGGGCAGCCATGCCT
>JBLHZH010000119.1:0-7141 GCA_047629695.1 Rhodoferax sp. | reverse complement strand
AGTGCCCCGCGAAAAATGTAAACAAGCTTGAAAGTCTGAGGGTTAGCGCATGAAACAGCAACGCGGTGGAACCCTGATGGGTGTAATTATTGGGATCGTGGCGGGCTTGGGGGTGGCGTTGGCGGTAGCCGTTTATGTCACCAAAGTCCCGATTCCGTTTGTTAGCAAGGCGCCAGTACGCAGCGTCGAGCAGGACGTGCAAGAGTCCCAAAAGAACAAGGACTGGGATCCCAACGCTCCCTTGTATGGCAAAAATCCGGCCCGCCCGATCGTACCGGAGACCCCGATTGAACCGCTGGTACCCGCGCCTGCCATGGCCGAAATCCCTGCCCCTGCGGTTGTCGGATCGCGCCCGCCTGTGCCAACCGGGAGCAGCTCAGCAGCCAAACCCGCCGTGTCGGCCGACCCACTGGGCGATCTGGTGCGCGCCCGTTCCGCCAGCGCGGGGGCCAGCACCAATGGCAACACCGGTGTGGAGCCCTTCATTTATTTTGTCCAGGTCGGGGCCTACCGCACGGCGCAGGATGCGGAGAGCCAGCGTGCCCGCTTGTCGCTGGGCGGCATCGAAGCCCGTGTCAGTGAACGTGAGCAATCGGGTCGTGCGGTCTTTCGGGTGCGGGTCGGCCCTTTTGATAAAAAAGATGAAGCGGATCGCACCAAGGAAAAAATTGATGCTGCAGGCTTGGAGACTGCGCTGGTGCGGGTGCAGCGCTGACGCCAAGCAGGGCTGCAATGCAAGGCCGCCGAACTTTTTGTCTTTCATTGGGTCAGACTGTTTTAATTGGAGTATTTACAGATGAAGCGTCGTGATTTTTCTCTGGCTTGCAGTGCCGTAGCCGGTACCGTGTTGGTTCAATCCCCCGCTTGGGCCCAGGCTCGTCCGCCTCAGGCAGGCACCGATTACAACGTGCTGGATACTCGCGCTCCGGTGGAGGCGCTGGCTGGAAAAATTGAAGTCGTCGAGTTTTTCTGGTATAGCTGCCCGCATTGCAATGTATTCGAACCCAGCTTCGCGGCTTGGGTCAAGCGGGCACCGCAAGATATCGCGGTACGCCGGGTGCCGGTGGCTTTTCGAGACGACTTTGTGCCTCAACAGCGTCTTTTTTATGCCTTGGAGGCGATGGGCTTGCTAGATCAGCTGCACGCCCGGGTGTTTGCCGCCATTCACGTCGAGCGCCAAACCTTAGCCAGCGCGGGCGCGATTGCCGACTGGGTTGCGAAGCAGGGTGTGGACAAAACCAAATTCATGGATCATTACAATTCGTTTTCAGTGGCCACCAAGGCGACCCGTGGTACCCAGTTACAAAACACCTACAAGGTTGAAGGCGTACCCTCGCTGGGTGTGGCCGGCCGTTATTACACCGATGGCACGCTGGCCAAGAGCTTGGAGCGGGCGCTGACGGTGGTGGAGTTTCTGGCCGTCGGCATTCGTACCGGCCGCTAAGAGCGGGCCTAACAGACCGTCGCCTCTGCGAGTTCGCAGGCCGTGGTCTCCCATGACTCCTGTGGGTTGCCACGCTGCACTTGCAAAGAGGATAAGGTACGACAGGGTTGCTTGATCTATGTTGGGTAAAGCATTCGCGGGCGTGTCACGGGGTAGACTCTGATGGTATGTTTACCAAATTTTCGCGTTTGCCTATTCGCACGCAATTGGTCTTGCTGGTATTAATTGTGTTGCTCCCGGTATTTGCCGTGTTTATCGGTGGTTTGGTGCAAGAGCGACAGGCGGCGCGGCAGGCAGCCTATGCGCAGTTGAGGATTCAGGTGGATACCACAGCCGCCAGTCTGACGGCCTTTTTTACGAACCATGAGGCCGTGCTGGGCCACATGGCCGAGCGTCCGCAGGTCCGCCGGCTCGATGCCGGCAACTGTGACCCGCTCCTGAAAGACTACGTTTCTCTGCACCCTGAGTTTGTCACGCTGTCGGTGCGTGACTTGGCCGGCCTCAATATTTGTGCGGTGACGCCCACCTCTATTTCGCAAGCCCGACTTCTGACATTCCCTTGGTTTCAGCAGGCCTTGACCAGTAGCGATTTCAAGGTCAGTGATTCGTTTGTGGGCCCAGCCTCGGGGCGCTGGGTTGCGGTCATGTCGCAGCCCGTGCTGGATGCGAACGGCGAGAAAAGCGGCCTTGTCATGCTGCCAGCCGATCTACTCCGGCTCAATAATCAGTTGCTGGAGTCGGTGCCTCGAGGCGTTTTGGTGACGGTGACCGATGGTGCGCGCAAGATGGTGTTGCGTTCAAGCGCCCTCGAAAAGTGGGCTGGTCAGGCAGTGCCTGCCGGCATTTTGATGAATAGCCAGGGCCAGACCTACGGCGAGGCTGAGGGCTTGGGCTCCGACGGCGTAAGCCGTCTCTATGCTTTTGTTGAGTTGCCAGGCATTGGCTGGCGCGTGGCGGCGGGGGTGCCAGAGTCGGTGGCCTTTGCGGCCTCTGATGGCGCCTTTCGCAATGGCTTGCTAATCGGCCTGGGCATTTTGTTCATGGCGCTGGCGCTGGCCTGGCGCATTGGCCTGGGGCTGGTACGTCCGATCGAGTCGCTGGCCGCGACGGTACGGCAACTGCTGGACGGTGACGGCTTAGCGCGCACGCCGCAGGTGGCCGGGTCGGTGGAGATCGAGTCGGTGGCACAGGCCTTTAACCGGATGCTGGACCAGCGTACCCTGGATGAAGCCGCGCTGATCCATAGCGAAGAAAATCTGACGATCACATTGCAGTCGATTGGCGACGCCGTCATGGCGACCGATGCCGAAGGCCGCATTACCCGCATGAACCCGGCCGCTGAGCGCCTGACCGGCTGGTTATTGGCTGATGCCGCCGGGCGGCGGCTGCCAGAGGTTTTTTGCATTGTCAATGCCCATACGCGCCAGCTTATGACCGACCCGGTACTGCGGGTCATGGCTAACGGCGCTCCGGTCGGACTGCCCAATCACACCCTGTTACTGGCGCGTGATGGCGCGGAGCATCAGATTTCTGACAGCGCAGCGCCGATTCGCGATGTCACCGGCCAAGTGGTCGGGGTTGTGCTGGTGTTCAGTGATGTTAGTGAGCAGTACCGGGTGCAGGAGGCCTTGCGGGTGCGCGAACAACGGTTGCGAATTTTGCTGGCCCGAAGCTCGGCCGTGATTCGGACCATGCAGGCCTCGGGTGATTTTGGCATGACCTTTGTCTCGGACAGTGTGCGCGAACTGCTGGGCTACGAACCGGCCGAGCTGGTGGACGACTCGGGCTTTTGGTCGGCCCATATTCACCCCGAGGATGCGGCTCCAGTGTGGGCTAATCTGGACCTGTTGTTTGACCATGATCAGGCGTTTTATGAGTACCGCTTGCGCCACCGTGATGGCAGCTATCGCTGGTTGCTCGACGACATCCGGTTGTTTCGTGATGCGCAGGGTGAGCCCACCGAGTTGATCGGCGTCTGGGTGGATACCACCGAGCGCAAGCTCGCCGATGCTGCGCTCAAGGAGAACCAGACCCGCTACCAAGCCTTGATCGAGTTGTCGCCGTTCGGTATTGCTGTACATCGCCATGGGCGTCTGATTTATGTTAATCCAGCCGCGGCACGCATGCTCGGCGCCTACTTGGCGACCGAGCTATTGGACAAGCCGATTTTGGACCTGGTGCACCCTGACGACCGCGCCGCTGTGACACAGCGGATCAACGATACTCTGGAGCGCGGCATGGATGTACCAATGCGGGAACAAAAGTTCCTGCGCCTGGACGGCAGCGTGATCGACGTACAGACTCAGAACACGGCGATTTCATATAACGGTACGCCGGCAGTGCAGGTCAGTTTTCAGGACATCACAGCACGCCGACAGCTTGAAATTCAGAGTGAAGGTGAAAGAAACCTGCTGGAGCAACTGGCCCGGGGCGAGCCGTTGACCGTCATCCTGATGAACCTGGCGCGTAATTTTGAGCACATTTGGCCTGGGGTGCACTGTTCGGTGTTGCTGCTGGATCCGGTCAAAGGATGCCTGAAGCACGGCGCCGCACCTAGTCTGGCGCCGGCCTATTGCGAGGCCATTGACGGGCTGATGATCGGCTCCAGCCAAGGCTCTTGCGGTACGGCCGCTTTTACCGGAAAACCTACGTTGGTCGCCGATATTGCCAGTGACCCCCTCTGGATAGACTTTCGGGAGCTGGCGCTGTCCCATGGTCTACGGGCCTGCTGGTCGGTGCCTATTCTGGCCGTGGCCGGTCAGGTCCTGGGCACTTTTGCATTTTACTTTAGTACCCCGCGCGAGGCACTTGCCAAAGAGTTGGCGGCCATCCAGCGGGGCGCGGATCTGGCCAGCCTGGCGATCGAGCGTGACCAGGTGGCGGCTCAGATTCACCAACTGGCCTTTTATGATGCCCTGACTTCTCTGCCCAACCGGCAGTTGCTACGGGAGCGGCTCAAGAGCGCGTTGCTGGCCAGCGGGCGCCATCACGGCCGTGGCGCCCTGCTGTTCATTGATCTTGATAACTTCAAAATATTGAATGACACCCGTGGCCATGATGTGGGTGATCTGCTGTTGCAGCAAGTGGCGCTGCGACTCAGCGCGTGCGTACGTGACACCGATACC
Organism: Rhodoferax sp.; assembly: GCA_047629695.1. Taxonomy (GTDB): domain Bacteria; phylum Pseudomonadota; class Gammaproteobacteria; order Burkholderiales; family Burkholderiaceae_C; genus Rhodoferax. Next base: position 2,572 of record JBLHZH010000119.1, on the reverse strand, counting down.
GTAGCCCGCCTCGGCGGCGATGAGTTTGTGGTGATGCTGGAGAACTTGAGTGACGATGTGGCCTCAGCAGCCCTGCAGGCTGAGGAGATTGGTCAAAAAATTCTCAGTGCCTTCCGTTTGGCTTTTACCTTGCGTCTACATGATCACCTGAGTACGCCCAGCATCGGTATTGCGCTCTTTGGCGGGCAGGTTTCGGGGGTCGATGAACTGCTCAAGCAAGCCGATCTTGCCATGTACCAGGCCAAGGCCGGGGGGCGTAATACCCTGCGTTTCTTTGATACCGGTATGCAGACGGCGGTGCAGGAGCGGGCCGCTCTGGAGGACGATTTGCGCAATGGCCTGGAGCGCCAGGAGATGTTGCTGCACTACCAACCGGTGGTGCAGGCGGACGGCATAGTTACCGGGGCGGAAGCGTTGGTGCGCTGGCAGCAGCCGCAGCGTGGCCTGGTGCCCCCGGGGGCGTTCATTGGACTGGCCGAGGCGACCGGCCTGATTTTGCCGTTGGGGCATTGGGTGCTGCAGACCGCCTGTCGCCAGTTGGTGGCCTGGGCCCGTCAGCCCGGGATGGCGCATCTGAGCCTGGCGGTGAATGTCAGTGCGAGCCAGTTCCGCGAGCGTCATTTTGTCGCGCAGGTGCAAGAGGTGCTGCTGCAGACCGGGGCTAATCCGCGGCGGCTCAAGCTGGAATTGACGGAAAGCCTGTTGGCCGAGAATGTCGAGGATGTGATTGAAAAAATGACTGCGTTGCGCCTGCTGGGGGTCAACTTTTCATTGGACGATTTTGGCACTGGCTATTCGTCGTTGAGTTACCTCAAGCGCCTGCCCCTGAGTCAGCTCAAGATCGACCAGTCTTTTGTGCGCGATGTCTTGACCGACCCTAATGATGCGGCCATTGCTCGAACTATTGTGCTGCTGGGTCAGAGCCTGGGCTTGGCGGTCATTGCCGAAGGGGTGGAGACCGAAGGTCAGCGCCAGTTTTTGGCGGATATCGGCTGCATCGCCTACCAGGGCTATTTATTCAGCCGGCCCTTGCCGATTGAACAGTTTGAGGCTTTTGTCCGGCGCGACACGTAAGACTCGGGCGGGGGTCGTTACAATCAAAAGGTCATATGCAAATGCAAGATTCGTGCCTTATGAACTCATTACTTTCCTCCCTGTTTTTGATCGCTGTCCTGGCTCTCTTCGGAGGTGCTGCCAGCGCTGAAACTGCCGACCGCAACAAGCCCATGAATGTGGAGTCCGATGCGCTGCGTTACGACGACCAGCGTCAGACCAGTGTCTTCACCGGGCGCGTGGTGCTGACCAAGGGCAGCATCCTGATCCGTGGCGCCAAGCTTGATGTGCGCCAGGACAGCGATGGCTTCCAGTTTGGTCTGGTCACTGCCGAGCCCGGCAAGCTGGCTTTTTTCCGGCAAAAACGCGAAGGACTCGATGAGTTCATTGAAGGCGAGGGTGAGGTCATCGAGTACGACAGCCGGGCCGACACCGTGAAGTTCATCCGTCAGGGCCAGCTGCGACGTTATCGAGGTGCGATTCTGAGCGATGAGTTCACCGGGGGCGTGATTGTCTATAACAACAGCACCGATGTTTTCACTATTGACGGTGCGCCGACCAAGAGTGGTGCAGCTCCAGTTTCAGCCGGGCGTGTGCGGGCCGTGTTGACGCCAGCGCCGGCCCCTGAGATCGGTGCGGCTAGCGCGAAACCGGGTGTCAACCCTAGTCCGCCGCTGCGCGCCACGCCGCAAATGCAGGACGGGCGTCAGTGAGCCCAACGATGGCGGCTCTGGCCCTGTCGGATCGCTCGGACAGCAGCAGCACCGAGAGCCGGCTGGAGGCCACGCATCTGCAAAAGTTTTATGGCAGCCGCAAGGCCGTCAAGGACGTGTCGCTGATGGTGCGCAAGGGCGAAGTGGTGGGTCTGTTGGGCCCCAATGGCGCAGGGAAAACCACTTCGTTTTATATGATAGTCGGGCTGGTGCATGCAAGTGCTGGCGATATCACGATTGATGGTCAGTCGATTGCCCAGATGCCGATTCACCGGCGCGCCCGACTGGGCTTGAGCTATTTGCCGCAGGAAGCCTCTATTTTTCGCAAACTCAATGTTGAAGACAATGTGCGGGCAGTGCTGGAATTGCAGCTTGATGCGCAGAGTAAGCCGCTGACCAAGCCCGAGATTGAAAAACGCCTGACCGCTCTGTTGCAGGACTTGCGCGTAGAGCACCTGCGCGAGACCCCGGCACTGGCCTTGTCTGGTGGTGAGCGCCGCCGCGTCGAAATTGCGCGCGCACTGGCAACCCAGCCCCGTTTTATTTTGCTTGATGAGCCCTTTGCCGGTATTGACCCGATTGCCGTGATCGAGATCCAGCGCATCATTAACTTTCTCAAAAACCGGGGTATCGGGGTGCTGATCACCGACCACAACGTGCGTGAAACTTTGGGTATTTGTGATCACGCCTACATTATCAGTGATGGTGCTGTGCTGGCACAGGGCACACCTGCCGAGATTGTCAACGACGCCGAAGTGCGTCGGGTGTATCTTGGCGAACACTTTAAAATGTAAATGAAACAAGGC
>JBLHZH010000118.1:0-7150 GCA_047629695.1 Rhodoferax sp. | reverse complement strand
ATCCGGCGTGTGATCTGGACTTTTGCGCCAATACTGCGCGGGATATGAAGATTGACGTAGCCTTGAAGAATAATTTTGGTTTCGGTGGCACCAACGGCTCGCTTGTGTTCAAGCGTGTACCTTGACCGTCTGCCTCATTTCAAGAAATTCCTGAATCCATTGAGTTCACTATGCACAACGCCCCAGCGGTAAGTTATCCGGTGGGGCGTTCGCGTTTTCAGGCTGGATTGCTGTTGCTGGCTGCCTTAAGTGGACTGGCTGTCGGCTTACTTTGGTTTGACCAGGATGACCTGACCGGTTGGCGTCAAATTTTGTTTGGCTTCACTTTGCTGCTGGTGACCGTCATCGCGACTCAAGCTTGGTTCAATGCGCCCCAGGGCACACTGGACTGGGATGGTCTGATTTGGCATTGGACCAGCGGGCAGACCGCAGACTGCACCGACTTGAGGGTTCATTTTGATTTACAACTTGTTCTGGTTTTAAGCCTGCGTTCACAGCCAACGCACGACCGGATCTGGCTATGGCCGGAGTGCCATACTTCGGTGACGCATTGGAACGCTTTGCGTTGCGCGGTCTTCTCTCAGGTCAAGTCATGAGTGCGGATCAGCCTCAGCCCCCTTTGTCGACACCTCCTGTCGCCAGTGATAGCGATGTGATGCTGGTGGAACGGGCAGCGGCGGGTGATCAGCGTGCTTTTGAGTTGTTGGTGATCAAGTACCAGCGCCGCATTCAGCGCCTCATCGGGCGTATGGTGCGGGATGTGGATCTGGTTGAAGACATCGCGCAGGAGACCTTCATTCGCGCTTACCGGGCCCTGCACCAATTTCGCGGTGATGCCCAGTTTTATACCTGGCTGTACCGCATCGCCGTAAATACAGCAAAGAAGTTTCTGATGGATATCAAACGGGATCCCACTGTTTCGGAAAATTCATTTAAGCCAGATGAAGACAGCGATGAAACTTACTTCACGAAAAGTGAACCAACCACGGAAGAAACACCCGAGTCGGTATTGGCTGCCAAAGAAATAGCATTGGCCGTGAATACTGCGCTGGCGGCTTTACCTGAAGATTTACGATTGGCACTGACGCTGCGTGAAATTGAAGGTTTGAGTTACGAAGAGATTGCCGATGTGATGAGTTGCCCTATCGGCACGGTTCGCTCGCGAATTTTTCGCGCCAGAGAAGCTATATCGGCCAAAGTAAAGCCGATGTTGGAGAAGCAGACCAGCAAACGTTGGTAAAACATACAGTGAAACGAGATGAGACTCGAAATGAAGATAGATGCTACTCAAGAAAAGCGTGCGTTGGTATCGGCTCTGGTCGATGGTCAGTTGCACGGTGATGCGTTCGCCAGGACTGTGGAATGGCTGGGCGAGGCAGACGAAGGCTGGCAAACCTGGGATGCCTACCATGTGCTGGGCGAAGTCATGCGCTCGGGCGACGCAGGAGTGCAGGTAAGCGATGCAGATTTTATGCAACGACTGCGCTACAACCTGCAGCAGGAATCAAAGCCTTTGGAGGCGTTGCAAGCCAGGCCAGTAAATGCGCCACAAGTCGTCCTGCTTGGTGTTGAGGGTTTGGAACTGGAAGAAGACCCGGCCGCTAATGACAGCCGGTTTCGCTGGAAAATGGTCGCCGGCTTTGCCTCGCTGGCAATGGTCTCGGTGCTGGGTTGGCAGGCAATGGGAAGTTGGAATAATCCAGCTACTGCGCCCCAACTGGCTCAACTGGCGCCCTTGATCGAACTGGCCAATGGGGAGGCGCAGGTCATGCTGCGTGATCCCCAGCTTGATGCTCTGCTGGCAGCACACCGGCAGTTTGGGGGGACTTCGGCATTGCAGATGCCTGCCGGCTTTCTTCGTAATGCCACGTTTGACGAGGCCACCCGTTGAGGCTAACTTACCTCGGGACCTGCGGGCTACTGTGGCTGGCCCTCGGTACGCCGCTGGCAGCACAAACCAAGGCTCCGGTGGTCGCGGCGGCAAACCAAGCCACGGATCTCAATGTGAATGAATGGCTGATGCGTACGCATGAGGCGTCGCGACGGCGCGCTTACATGGGTACTTTTGTGGTGTCGGCGGGTGGCGGTATGTCGAGTGCCCGGATCTGGCATGTCTGCGATGGGGAGCAGCAAATGGAGCGGATCGAGTCTCTGACCGGGGCACCCCGTTCCACCTTTCGACTGAACGATCAAGTGATGACTTTTTTGCCGGAAAACCAGGTCGTTGTCAAAGAAAAACGGGAGTCTCTCGGGCTCTTCCCCAATTTATTGCATTCCAGTGACAGTACCATAGGCCGGTTTTACAGCCTCAAGGAGATCAGGCATGAGCGGGTGGCGGGCTTTGAAGCCGATGTGCTGCTGTTGATGCCCAAAGACCTGTTGCGCTTTGGCTACCGCGCCTGGACTGAGCAAAAGTCCGGTCTGCTGCTGAAGCTGGAAACGCTGGATACTGAGGGTCGCGTGCTGGAACAGGCCGCTTTTTCAGAATTGCAACTTGATGCGCCTGTCAGCATGGGTAACCTGAAGAAGCTGATGAACGATACCGAAGGGTATCGGGTCGAAATGCCTGGCATGGTCAAGACCAGCGCAGTCCACGAAGGCTGGACTGTCAAGACGGCGGTGCCGGGATTCAAATCCATGAGCTGTTACAAGCGAAAGATGGCGGCAGGCGCAGAGTCCGGCAGCGCGAACACTATGCAATGGATTTTTTCAGACGGGCTGGCATCTGTTTCTCTTTTTATTGAGGTTTTTGATGCCCGACGTCATGTACAGGCCGGCAGTGCGGCCATGGGTGCGACCCACACGCTAACACGGCGTATGGGAGACTGGTTGTTGACCGTGGTGGGCGAGGTGCCACCCCAAACGCTGGCAGCTTTTGCCCAGCGACTTGAGCGTATAAAGTGAAATTATCCGAATGAACTCGTTTTTCAAAGAAAGATCAATAATGATTAAAATCAATTGGAAGAAGTTACACGCCGTAGCTCTAGCCGGCACGCTGGCGCTAGGTGCCTCGATGGTTCTGCTGCCAGTGACCACGGCGGTAGCCCAACAGCGCACGCTACCGGACTTCACCGATCTGGTTGACCAAGTGGGCCCGTCCGTTGTGAATATCCGAACGGCCGAAAGAGTGGCGGTCCGGCCTGAGGCTGGGACCCCTGGTGAGACAGAAATGCTGGAGTTTTTCCGACGCTTTGGCTTGCCGGTTCCTAATGCGCCGAGTCAGACGCCGCGTCCTAGCCGGCCTGCACCACAGCAGGAGGATCGGCCACGTGGTGTGGGTTCAGGCTTTATTTTGTCGGCAGACGGTCTCATCATGACCAATGCCCACGTTGTTGACGGTGCCGATGAAGTGCTGGTCACCTTGACCGACAAGCGGGAGTTCAAGGCTAAAATTATTGGTGCGGACAAGCGCAGTGATATTGCACTGGTGAAGATTGAGGCCGCCGGTTTACGTGCCATCAAAGTCGGCGATGTCAATCGGCTCAAGGTCGGTGAATGGGTGATGGCTATTGGCTCGCCTTTTGGTTTGGACAACACCGTGACCGCTGGTATCGTCAGTGCCAAGAAACGTGATACTGGCGATTACTTGCCGCTGATTCAGACCGACGTTGCCATCAACCCCGGCAATTCGGGTGGGCCGTTGATCAACATGCGCGGTGAGGTGGTTGGCATCAATAGTCAAATCTACTCAAGATCAGGTGGCTCAATGGGCATTTCCTTTGCGATCCCGATGGACGAGGCGATGCGTGTCAGCGAGCAATTGCGGGTGTCCGGGCGCGTGTCGCGCGGTCGCATCGGGGTGCAGATTGACCAAGTCAGCAAAGAAGTGGCCGAAGCCATCGGACTAGGCAAGCCCGAGGGGGCGCTGGTACGCAGCGTCGAGGCGGGTTCGCCGGCCGAAAAGGCGGGTGTGGAAGCCGGCGACATCATTACCCGTTTTGACGGCAAGGCGGTTGAAAAGTCAAGTGATCTGCCGCGTATGGTCGGCGGAACTAAGCCTGGCACGCGCAGCACGATTACCGTATTTCGACGCGGTGCGGCTATAGCGTTGCAGATTTCGGTGGTCGAGATCGATTCGGACAAGCTGGTTGCCAAAGCGCCTGAAAAGACCGCGAAGCCCAAGTCGTCTACTGCGGGTCAGGTGCTGGGGCTGGCGGTTAGCGAGTTGACTGAAGCGCAAAAGAAAGAGCTCAATATTAAAGGCGGTGTCAAGGTTGAGGTTGCGGACGAGGCGGCCGCGCGTGCTGGTTTGCGCGAAGGCGATGTGATTGTGGCGATTGCCAATGTCGAGGTCACCAACGTCCAGGCGTTTGAGGCCGTGCTGCAGAAACTTGACAAGAGTCAGACCATCAATGTGTTGTTCCGACGCGGCGAATGGGCACAATATGCCGTTATCCAGCCGAACCGCTAAGCCCGCTGTCAGTATCCGATATCGGTTCAAAGTGGGTGGCCACTAACTTGTAATTTGGCCTGCCATTGCTTTGGTTAGAATGGACGCGGATAACCGTGAATGCCTAGCTTTCCGAAGGGGCCTCAAGCTTGACGCCATCTGTGGGCTGAAGTTTCCAGCAAGTGCTGTGGCGAATGCGTGTTGGTTCAGGGTGCGTCAAAATTCGATGCGCCCTTTTTTCTTATTCCATCGTTTTAATTCAAGCACTTAAGTGTCTTCCTTGATGAATCACATCAGAAATTTTTCGATCATTGCGCACATTGATCATGGCAAATCAACCCTGGCGGATCGCTTGATTCAGCGTTGTGGTGGTTTGCAGGCGCGCGAGATGCAGGCCCAGGTGCTGGACTCGATGGATATCGAGAAAGAACGCGGCATCACCATTAAAGCCCAGACCGCTTCGCTTAAATACAAAGCGCTGGACGGTCAGGTTTACAATCTAAATTTGATTGACACGCCCGGTCACGTTGACTTCTCCTACGAGGTGAGCCGTTCACTGTCGGCCTGTGAAGGTGCCTTGCTGGTGGTGGATGCCAGCCAAGGCGTCGAAGCCCAGACGGTAGCCAACTGTTACACCGCGCTGGAACTTGGGGTTGAGGTGGTGCCGGTGTTGAACAAGATGGACTTGCCCAACGCCGATCCCGATAACGCCAAACTTGAAATTGAAGATGTGATTGGTATTGATGCCACGGATGCCATTCCCTGCTCTGCCAAAACCGGACTTGGCATTGACGAAATTCTTGAGGCCGTGGTGGCCCGCATTCCTGCGCCCAGGGGCAACCCGGCCGGGCCGCTACGCGCCATGATCGTGGACAGCTGGTTTGACGCTTATGTCGGCGTGGTGATGCTGGTGCGCGTGGTTGATGGTCGACTGGGCAAGGGCGAGCGTATCAAAATGATGGCGACTGGTGCCACTTACAACGCTGACAACCTTGGCGTCTTCACCCCGTCCAACGAGCCGCGTGACTCGTTGGAGGCCGGTGAGGTGGGCTACATCATTGCCGGTATTCGCGAGTTGCAGGCAGCCAAGGTGGGCGACACTGTGACCCTGGTCAAGACCGGTTCGGGTGGTGCCGCCTTCACGGCGACCGAGCCGCTGCCGGGTTTTAAAGAAATTCAGCCTCAGGTGTTTGCTGGTCTCTATCCGACTGAAGCCAACCAGTATGAAGGTCTGCGTGACAGCCTGGAGAAGCTCAAACTCAATGATGCCTCACTGCACTACGAGCCAGAAGTGTCGCAGGCCCTGGGTTTTGGTTTTCGTTGCGGCTTTCTGGGCTTGTTGCACATGGAAATTGTGCAGGAGCGTCTGGAACGAGAATTTGACCAAGACCTGATCACCACCGCCCCCAGCGTGGTGTACCAGGTGGTGGCGGTCGATGGCGAAATACGCATGGTCGAGAACCCCTCCAAGATGCCTGACCAAGGTCGCATGGACGAGATCCGCGAGCCTATCGTTACTGTCCATTTGTATATGCCGCAGGACTACGTGGGCGCCGTCATGACGCTGGCCAACCAGAAGCGCGGCGTACAAATGAATATGGCGTACCACGGCCGCCAGGTGATGCTGACTTACGAAATGCCGCTGGCCGAGATCGTACTGGACTTCTTTGACAAGCTCAAGTCGGTGTCCCGTGGCTATGCCTCGATGGACTATGAGTTCAAGGAATACCGCGCTGCCGATGTCGTGAAAGTTGATATCTTGCTCAACGGCGATAAGGTCGATGCCCTGTCCATCATCGTGCACCGCTCTCAGTCCCAATACCGGGGCCGGGCGGTGGTGGCGAAGATGCGGGAAATCATTTCGCGCCAGATGTACGATGTTGCCATTCAGGCCGCCATCGGCTCCAACATTATTGCCCGGGAGTCCATCAAGGCCCTGCGCAAGAACGTCATTGCGAAGTGCTATGGAGGGGATATTTCACGTAAGCGCAAGCTCCTGGATAAACAAAAAGAAGGTAAAAAACGCATGAAGCAGATTGGTTCGGTCGAAGTGCCACAAGAGGCATTTCTGGCAATTCTGCAGGTGGACGGCTAATGCAAGTTTTAACTGCTTTCATTCTGGCGGCCTTTGTCGGCTACGCCGGCTCCTGGTATATGGGAATCGTCGAAGGCAACTTTGCGCTTCTGCTGTTTCTGGCGAGCGTTGTCACCGGTCTTTATTGGTTGGCGGAGCGAGTTTATTTTCTGCCGCAGCGCAAGAAAACGGTGCTCCTGCTGGAGGCTCAAAATCTGAGCCGACGTTCGGCACTGAAGGCGCAGGGCATTAGCCAGGTAGATGGCAGCATTGACGAGGCCCGCAACCGCATTCTGGCGCAGCCTTGGTGGCTTGATTGGACGGCCGGGCTGTTCCCGGTGATTATTGCGGTCTTTTTTCTGCGTTCTTTCCTGTTCGAGCCGTTCAAGATTCCATCGGGTTCCATGATTCCGACCCTGCTGGTAGGTGATTTGATTCTGGTGAATAAATTTCACTATGGTGTACGCCTGCCGGTCGTCAACATCAAAGTCACCGAGGGCAATCAACCCGAGCGCGGTGATGTCATGGTGTTCAGGTACCCGCCCAAGCCCAGCTTGGATTACATCAAGCGGGTGGTCGGGCTTCCCGGTGATGAAGTGGCTTACCTGAACAAGCGCCTCACCATTAACGGTCAGGTCATAGAGACCGTGGCTATCCCTGAGTTTTTTGATGCTGATGTGATGCGT
>JBLHZH010000117.1:0-7157 GCA_047629695.1 Rhodoferax sp. | reverse complement strand
ATAGTTTACGCCGACCGTCGTATAAAGCATGTCCCAGGCGTTGGCCACGCAGTCGCGGGTCAACAAACACCTCTGCCCCATAGAGGGTAAAGCCAACTGGGTTGTGTGTATCGAAGGTGCCCGCTGCCGTAATTTCTTTCCAGGAGTGTTCGTCCGCCCACTCGTCCCACAAAATGACCAGTGAGCTGGCACAACCAACAATGTGGTCATTCATGACGGCGACCAGTTGCCCTTCAGGAAAAACTTCAAGTTGATGGACCAAGTGATCGCGCCGCCAAGGCGTAATGGTTGGGTAGACATCCGCCTGCAGTTTGAGCAGGGCATTGATATCGGTTCGTGTGGTGGGTCTGACGAGTATCATGGTCATGTTTATATTATCTGCCTGTGCCAGGCTGCGCTGATTTGGTCGGGCTCTAAGGCCCTAGAAACACAGCGTTAGCTAAAAAGGCGTGGTGTTTAAGACTTGCCTGGCAACTTTCGTTGGTAAATCAGCAAGTCTTCATCTCGATCCGAGGGGTGGCGCATATTGCTGGGCCGGGCCCACTGCCGCATGTCAACGATGTCGGGCAATGAAGGCAGGGCGTCCCTGTCAACAATCAGCCACGGGCAACTGGCTGACCGTTCGGCTCGCTGCATGAGCAATTTGCCGTGAAACTGGAAGGCTGCGATCTGACCCGCACTTAGGCCATGTACTTCAACGCAACTCGGCTGTTGTTGCATGATGACCATGGAGCGACGCACCAAGGGGGCATAACTGCGTGCAAAGTCGAGCAAAGGCAGCCACAAGGTCATGAGCAGCAACCAGCATAGGGCGGCACCACCAGCGGGTAACACCAGTGTTTTCCAGATGGCAGCGCGGTGTCGGCCAACACGCCATTTGACCAGCCAGGTCCAGGCCAGGGTGGCGCTGATGGCAATGACAAAAGACGGTGCCGAGAAGCTGTGCTCAAACCCCGGCGCCAGCTTGGCGACGTTGGCTGCCGGTTGTTGTGGTACCCCGGTTTGCATGGCAATCCAGATCACCCAGATGATGAAGGCACAGCCAGAAAAGAAGACCAGCGTGAACCAGTCAATTAGCGCCGCGACGCTGCGCTCAAGAGTGGGCAGGGCAAAGGCCGCCAAGGCGGCTAGCGCCGGCAGGGCGAGCAGCAAGGAGCGGTCAGCCGCGGTCGTCGTGAAGGTGGCGCCTAGCGCTACCGCGGTAAACCACAGCGGCAAGGCCAGATGCAGGCTGGGCGGGCTCCAGCGAAATAGCTGATGGCGCCAGCGCCACACTGTCCATAAGGCTAACGGCCAAGTCGGCCAAGTGAACCATAGCAGCAAGCGCCCCAGATTGCGCCACTCGAGCCAGTTGGCATGGGGCAGTTCAATCCGCCAGCGCCAGAGATCAAGTTGCCAGGCAAGCCCGGCGACCGCCAGGGTCAGCATGACCAGACCGCCAGCACGCCATGTTTTGCGCCAGGCAAACTCTTTTGCGGTGGATCGGTCTAGCAGGTGAATGATAGCGCTGCCAGCACCCAGCAGGATGGCCAGCGTCGGAGCCCCTGACAGGGCGAGCCCGGTCAGACCCAATACGGCGGCGATAGTCGGCAGGACTTTGTGTTGCAGCAAGGCGGCAAAGGCATAAAAAGAGAGCGCCGTAAAACAGAGTTGTGCCAGCGCTGGGGTAGTTTCGTGTGACAGTTGTGCCAGTCCGAGGCAGGCAATAAAGGCGAGTAAACCTCCGTCTGCCAGCGCACGCGCGTAGTCTGCCGGATGGGCTTCTCCGCCAAAGGCAAAGGAGACCGGTTGCGCCTCGGGGCTGCGCGCTAGAGAGTAGGTACCGTACCAGATGGCAAACAGCGTCAGTGTCAGCAACAAGATAAAGGGGGTGCGGGCGGCAAGGTCGGCAGCTATACCGGCGGGTGCCAGTTGTATGGCCCAGGCGCCCAACCAATAGGGAAGCAGGGCACCGCCATCAGGCAAAAAACCCATTAATTGCGGTGTCAACCAGGATGTTCCGCCACGCGCCAACTCAGCCATATAGCCAAAGGCTGTCATGTCGGCGCTTTTCCACGGGACGCGTCCAATGAAACCCGGTAGCACGTAGGCCATGCAGAACAGGATCAAGGCAAGGCGCGGCAGGCGTTTGACGGCACCTTGGGCGACGATGGCAGGGGTGGTTTGATTCACGCGGATATTGAGACTACAAAAAAAGGCAGCGCGGTAACCCGGGCTGCCTTTCAGGACGAGAAATACGCGTCAGTTTATTCGGCTGCGACTGGCGTAATTGCTGCGACTTCGGCAGTTTTGGCTTTGCCAAAACGGTTGCGGAAACGCTCAACACGACCACCCATGTTGTCCACGGATTTTTGTGTGCCGGTGTAGAACGGGTGTGAGTCGCTGGAGGTGTCTAGCTTGTACAGTGGAAGTTCGCGGCCGTCTTCCATCTTGGTCATGTCTTTTGTGTTGGCGCATGAGCGTGTCACAAACTTGAAGCCATTGGACACGTCCACAAAGCAAATTTCGCGGTAGTTGGGGTGAATACCTTGTTTCATATTTTCTCCATCAGTGGCGCTAGCCGCGGTGAGCCCTCGTGCAAACCATTACACAATTCAAAGCCCAGCGTACTTGGTCGCTCAAAATCACGAATTATAGCTTAGCCGCCCCGACGCATCATGTCGAAGAACTCGCTGTTGGTCTTGGTAGCCCGCATTTGCTTGAGGACCATTTCCATGGATTCAATCTCGTCCATGTTGTAGAGGAACTGGCGCAGGATGCGGGTTTTTTGCAGAATCTCGGGCGCCAGTAACAGTTCTTCTCGACGGGTGCCGCTGCGGTTAAGCTGGATCGACGGGAACACGCGTTTTTCGTAGAGACGGCGGTCCAGGTGAATTTCACTGTTACCGGTGCCCTTGAACTCTTCAAAAATCACCTCGTCCATGCGACTGCCGGTATCGATCAGTGCCGTGGCAATAATGGTCAGCGAGCCGCCTTCTTCGACATTACGCGCCGCGCCCAGAAAGCGTTTGGGGCGTTGCAGGGCATTAGAGTCAACGCCGCCGGTCAGCACCTTGCCACTGGAGGGCACGACATTGTTGTAAGCACGGGCCAGACGGGTGATGGAGTCCAGCAGAATCACCACGTCTTTCTTAAGCTCAACCAAACGTTTCGCACGCTCAATCACCATTTCTGCAACGTGCACGTGGCGTGCTGCAGGCTCGTCAAAAGTGGAGGCAATGACCTCGCCCTTGACGGTGCGCTGCATCTCTGTCACTTCCTCCGGACGCTCGTCAATCAGCAGCACCATCATGTGGCTGTCCGGGTAATTGGCGGATATAGCGTGCGCAATGTGCTGCATCATCACCGTCTTGCCACTCTTGGGCGGCGCCACCAGCAGGGCGCGCTGGCCTTTGCCAATGGGCGCGATGATATCAATCACGCGTGATGTGATGTTTTCTTCGGACTTGATGTTGTCGCGCTCTAGGCGCATCTGCTCGTTAGGGAATAACGGCGTCAGGTTCTCGAACATCGACTTGTGTTTATTGGCTTCCGGGCCGCCGCCGTTGACCTTGTCCAGCTTGTTTAGGGCAAAATAACGCTCGCCATCTTTGGGCGTGCGTACTTCGCCTTCAATCATGTCACCGGTGTGCAGATTAAAGCGGCGCACCTGGCTGGGACTGATGTAAATGTCGTCGGTCGACGCGGTGTAGCTGGTGTCGGGGCTGCGTAGAAAACCAAAACCATCTGGCAGAATTTCCAGCACACCATCGGCAATGATTTGCTCACCGGTGCGGGCCCGCTTTTTGATGATGGCAAACATAAGCTCCTGCTTGCGCATGCGGCCCGTGTTTTCAATCTCAAGCTCTTCGGCTTGCTTGAGGACTTCCGACACGTGCAGTGCCTTGAGTTCGTTTAAATGCATGGAATGACTAACTAGGGAGTTGAACGAAAAACGGGAGAGGTTTGGGGTGAGGCGTGATGGTAGCCACGACCTCAAGGTGTTAAACCTGAAAATCGAACCAACTCGGGGTGGGAGTTAGCGATTAATCGATATTATCACAGGATTTTTTAAGAAAACGTGGCCTGACGTAATCAGGTGCGGCCCCCGGTGCGGGAGAGGCCGGGCCAAGCGCCGCAAGGCGCGGCAACTCAGGCCAGTTGCTGATCGATGAACGCCGTCATCTGGGCCTTGCTCATGGCGCCTACTTTGGTGGCGGCCAGCTGGCCGTCCTTGAACAGCATCAGTGTCGGGATGCCGCGAATGCCAAACTTAGCGGGAATATCACGGTTTTCGTCAACATTCATTTTGGCAACTTGCAGTTTGCCTTCGAAAGCGGTAGATACTTCGTCCAAAATAGGGGCGATCATCTTGCAGGGACCACACCATTCGGCCCAATAATCCACCAGCACCGGTAGGGTCGATTGCAAGACATCGGCTTCAAATGAAGCGTCGGAGACATGTTTAATAAGTTCGCTGGCCATTGTGTTATTCCTTGGTAGGTGTTTCTATACAGTTAGAGTGGGGAAATTGTGACAGAAACCAAGCCCCCTTAACCATTGCCTATTCCCTATGGATGAAATAGCCACAAATCATTATGCCGCTCTGGAGGCGCCATGACGTTGCCATACAACACACCTGTTCTCCTCTTGATCTTGCACGCTACATTCATACCCTCCGCAGACAACTAAGCAACTGAAATTAACCATGAAAAGTGATTCGATAAAAAAAGTGACCGTGATCGGTGGTGGCCCTGCTGGGTTGATGGCCGCAGACGTGTTGTCAGCGGCTGGACTGGAGGTCCACGTATTTGATGCCATGCCCTCGGTTGGCCGTAAATTTTTGTTGGCTGGCAAAGGGGGGCTCAACCTCACCCATTCAGAACCCATGCCGCTCTTTGCCTCCCGCTTCGGCGAGCGCCAACCGCAGGTGGCGACCTGGCTGCAGGATTTTGACAGCGAGCAGGTTCGCGCTTGGGCCAGCACGCTGGGTGTAGAGACCTTTGTGGGTACCTCTGGGCGAGTGTTCCCCGTCGACCTGAAGGCAGCCCCCCTGCTGCGCGCCTGGTTGTCCCGTCTGCGCCACCCGGCAAAGGGCAGCGCTGTTCAGTTTCATATGCGCCATCGCTGGACCGGCTGGACTGGGAGCAGCAGTCCGGGGACCCATTTAGGTTTTGAGTCGCCCCAGGGCCCGGTCGAGGTTGAGGCGGATGCCGCGGTACTGGCGCTGGGCGGTGGTAGTTGGGCTCGCCTGGGGTCCGACGGTGCCTGGGTGCCGTGGTTGCAGGCCTGCGGTGTGGCCGTAGCGCCGCTGTTGCCCAGCAACTCTGGCTTTGACGTCAAAGGGGGCTGGACTCCGCATTTCAGTAGCCGGTTTGCCGGTCAGCCCTTCAAGTCGGTCGCGATCCATTTCACGACCTCGCAAGGGCTTGATTTTCAGCGCAAAGGTGAGTTTGTCGCGACCGACACTGGCGTTGAGGGGAGTTTGATTTATGCTACCTCTAGTTTGTTGCGTGACGACATCATCCGCACCGGCAGCGCCACCTTTACGCTGGATTTATTGCCCGATATGTCGGCTGAAAAAGTGCTGGCCGAGGTCAGCCACCCTCGCGGTTCGCGCTCACTCTCCAGCCACCTGAAAAGCCGTCTGCATATTGACGGTATCAAAGCCGCCATCTTGCATGAGTTGCTGAGCAAGGCACAAATCAATGACCCGGCCCAACTCGCGACCGCCATCAAGGCCTTGCCCATGACTCTGGTGGCAACACGCCCGCTGGATGAGGCCATCAGTTCTGCCGGTGGCGTGCGACTGGAGGTGTTGGATGAGCAGCTGATGCTGGCGCAATTGCCGGGTGTATTTTGTGCCGGCGAAATGCTGGACTGGGAGGCGCCAACTGGCGGTTATTTGCTCACGGCCTGCCTGGCCAGTGGCAAAGCAGCCGGCGAGGGCGTACTGGCGTACCTCAAAGCCTGATGAGGTGCCAATTTTGCGGCATCCGTTGTTGTCCTCAGTTGAACGGTTATTGCCTAACAGCATTACCGAGACGGATGTGGCCGAGAACGTTCGTAAGATTTACGCAGTGGCCATTTCACCTGATGCCTTTGTCCATGCTGTAGCTTAGGCCATACGTCAGCCCGATGATATTGATCTCAATGAGATCCTGTTCTGGCCGACCCTCCAAGAGGTTTAAGTCCCTCCGTGGCGCTGAGCGACTTAGCGCGGAAAAAAAAGTCATTAACAGGGTCATACTCGCGTCTGAGGCAGACGCCGCTGGGGCAGGCTGCCATTGCTAAAGTTGAATGCTATGAGTTTGCAAACCTGGTGGCTTTTTGTTTTGATGACGTTTGTGGTGTCTGCTACCCCAGGGCCCAACATGCTGTTGGTCCTGAGTCATAGCGCCCGTTTTGGCTTACGCTCTGCTATGGCTACCATGGCGGGTTGCATGACCTCTTTACTGGCCATGATGAGCATTTCAGCAGCCGGGCTGGGCGCTTTACTGCAAACGTTCCCTGCCGTGTTTGATGCGCTGCGATTGGCAGGCGCTGCCTATCTGGCCTATCTGGGCATCAAGAGTTGGCGTGTGCCCGTGCTCGAGCAGTCGGTAGATGCGCCCAAGGTGGTCGTGCCGGTGGCGAAGCCCGCTGCGCTGTTTCGTCAGGGGATGTGGGTGGCTGCCAGTAATCCGAAGGCTATTCTGTTTGCCGTCGCATTTTTGCCGCAATTCATCAATCCAGAGCGCGCGCAGTTGTCTCAGTACGCCCTGCTTCTGGCCACCTTTGCAGCCCTTGAAGTTAGCTGGTATTTTGTCTACGCGGCCAGCGGCAAACGCTTGTCAGTCTATTTGCAGCGCGCCAATGTACTGAAAGCGTTTAACCGACTGACGGGCGGCGCCTTCATTGGCTTTGCTGCCTTCATTGCAACGGTTAAAGGTTGAGCCTGATGCTTTCAAACCCAGCCACGTAACCACAGGGTCTCATCTCGAAGTTCGTGCCAGTCAATCCGGCGTGTTGCTTTGGAATGTACCGCTTCGAGGTCAATCCACTCGACCCTGCCGCCCTCCAGTTCGGGTGCGACTACTTTTGACACCAGAAAGTGTTTATCCTTGGCGATTGGCTTGACGGCTGTCCACTTTGACAATAGCAATTTGTTGGGCTGCAATAGGTTCATTGGGGGAGTG
>JBLHZH010000116.1:0-7192 GCA_047629695.1 Rhodoferax sp. | reverse complement strand
CTCTAGTTTGGTGCGAGGCCACAGCCCAGCAGCACAAAAGTGGTGATTTGACGCGCGATGGGCTCACGATCAATAGCTTGGTCAGGTGCCAGGCCCAGCATGATGTTCACTTGCACGGCGTAGTCTGCATAGTGCTGTGTCATGCCCCAGATTTGCATGAGCAACACCTTGGCGTCCAATGGGCGCATGCGGCACTCGCTGATCCAGCGGTTGATCAGCGTGACCTTCTCATTGGTGGACTTCACAGCAATGGGCCAGTACTTGTTCAGATTGCGTCCACCGCCGAGCACCTCGGTGGTGAAGATGCGCGACAGACCCGGGTTGTCCAGCGCATAGTCTAGTTTTTTGCGCACATAGCTGCTGAGCACCACGCCAGGATCGTCACTGTTGTTATCAAAACTGAATGCGTCCGACCAGCCGTTTAGAACGGAGTAAAGCAGTTCTTCGTATAGCTCCTCTTTACTGCTGATGTAGTAGTGCAGCTGTGGCTTGGTCAGGCCCGCCCGCTCGGCAATGGCTTTGGTGGACGCCCCCTTGAATCCATGCCGACTGAATTCTTCAATAGCCGCTTCGCGAATGGCACCGAGAATTCGTTCGCGTCCCATTCGGATGCGACTGTGCACGGCACCGGGTTCGACTTCGGATTCGGATTCGGATTCAGATTCATTCATGGTGTCAGGTCAGCGGGGCCGGATGTGTTGTGGATGCTGATTTTGCCTGTTCATGACTTCCAGAATCCAACAGGAGGCGCACTGGCTTTTTCCAGAAGTGCAGGCCCGATGCGCTCAGTGGAACGAGGCGAAGCGGCAAAAACGTCCCGGCACGACAATTCGGTATCGCGTTGTTCGGACCGCTCCACCCGAAACACGCGCAGACTTAGGGCATCAATGTCAAAAACTACCTGGCTAATACCTGACCAGAAGATGGCGCCAGCGCACACCACACACGGCTCACCCGATAAATACAAGGTGGCGTTTGCCAGAATATCGCAACTCACACGCCGGCTCAGTTGCCGCACGGCATTGGTCTCTGCATGACCGGTGCAGTCGCCAGTTTCTGGTGTGTATTTGGCGTGTCACGCTCCAGGCGTGACTGCATGTCGCAAGTGTTGACGCCCTGCTAGGCACTTTTCTCACTTTGGTCTGGCTTGAGAGTAGAAGCGTACACCGCATGCCCCTTCGAAACTGAGGGACGTCGGCCGAAAGTTGCTCTTGAAAACAACCCTTTTCAGGGGAACTTTATGACTAAAACTACCGATGATCTCAGCGAACTGGAAAAAAAGACCCACATAGGCGCCATGGGTTTACAGACGGCCACACGCGAGATCTGGCAAATTGATCACTCGGACTTTGAGCACCGAAAAATCGAGATGGCAGACCAACTCTGGGAGGCCGCCGTGGATGTGGGCTGCTTTCAGATCATTAACCACGGCATTGACTTGGTGGAGGTGCACAGAGCCTCTGCTATGACGGAGCAATTTTTACCCCGCCAGACAGCGCGAAGGCCCAGTACCCCTTGTGTAAGGCTTTGAATGTCGTTTGGCAAAGCCGCGCACAGGTGCGCCCTTCTGCTGACACGCCTGACCAAAGGGCGTCCTATCAGATCACCCGCCGCCATATGGAGTCCCTGTGGCCCACCGAGGCGGAGCTGGTTGATTTTCAGCAGACGATACAGGTGTTTGAGGGTCGGTGTTGGCACGTTGCCATGCAAGTGCTCTCATGCTTCGCGCAAAAACTGAACTTTGCAGTCGGCTTTTTTACGCGCGCTCACGACCCGGCCCGCCCCAGCTACCAGAGTACCTTGCGGCGGCCGCACTACTTCGCGACACCGCCCGAGCAACAAGCTAATCATGGTCTGTGGCGCAGGGGTCCCCACACCGATTTTGACTCCCTAACGCTGTTTTTCAGCGCCAGGGCCAGGGCGGCCTGTAGGTGTGCTCTGGCAAGGAAATAGACAGTCAGGCCTGGCCGCCTGTGGCACCCAATGAGGAGGGCACCACCTGCAATATCGGTGACATGCTGTTGCGCTGGAGCGACGATCAACTGCCTTCCAACTTTCACCGCGTCAAGAATCCTGCACCATGGTGAGTACATGGGGTCGCGCTACAGTATGGCGTTTTTTGTGCAGGCCAATCACGATGCTCTGATCGAGGGGCCAGGTAAAAAATACCCGGCGATTATTGCTGGAGATTATCTGAATCAGCGGATAGCCGCCAACTTCAAAGCCTATTGGAGACCGGTCTCACATTGGTGTCACGCTTAGCCAATTGCGGAGCGTACCTCTGACGTTATTTCGTCAAATACAGGGACAGCTTTGCGATCTGGCGTAGCGTGCCAGCTCATGCGTACATCAGTGGTTTTGTGAGCCGCGGTGAGCCCAGCCGGTAGTGTGTTTCTCGATCATATCGAACAACACATACATCACCATGGCCATGGCGCCGACCACCAGCAGGCCGGCAAAAGCCAGTCCCATTTGCATGGCTGAACCCGCCGAGATCAGCAGGTAACCAATGCCCTCGTTGGCGGCCGTCATCTCGGATACCGTGGTGCCGACAAAGGCCAGTGTGATGGCGACCTTGAAAGCGCCAAAAACATAGGGCATGGAGCGTGGCAGGCCGACTTTGACCAGCACATCCCAGCGCTTGGCGCCCAGCACCCTTAGCACGTCTTCAAGCTCGGGCTCCAGTGTGGCCAGACCGGTGGCCATGTTGACCATGATGGGGAAGAAGCTGATGAGGAAGGCGGTCAGAATCGCCGGGCCGGCACCAATGCCAAACCAGACCACCAGAATCGGCACAAAAGCGGCTTTGGGCAGGGCGTTGAAGGCCGTCATCAAGGGGTAGACCGCGGCATAGGCCAGGCGCGAGCTGCCAATGACAAAGCCGAGCAACACGCCCACCACAATTGCCAGGCCAAAGCCGGCCATGGTGACCCAGTAGGTGCGCCAGGCATGGCCGGCGATGATGACCTTGTACTCCCAGAACTGGGTCCAGATGTGCCAGGGGCTGGGGAAGATAAAAGTCGAGACATCAAAGGCGCTACAAATAATTTGCCACAGCAGCAGCACAAAAGTCAGCAGTAGCCAGGGCGACCAGCGCTCAATTTGTTTTTGGTTCATGGCAGGTAGCGCGGTCAAAGGGGGGTGGCGGGCAGGGCCTGACGGCTGGCGCCAATATGGCCGCGCAGTTCGTGCACGATATCGGAAAATTCCCGGCTATAGGTCACTTCGAGGTCCCGTGGGCGTGGCAGGTCGATTTCCTTGCGCACCACAAAGCGGCCCGGACTCTTACTCATCACATAAACCGTGTCGGCCAGGAATACTGACTCGCGCAGGTCATGCGTGACAAGGATGACGTTGAAGCGCTGCTCGGTCCAGAGGTCGCGCAGAATGCACCATAGCTCCTCGCGTGTGAAGGCATCGAGGGCGCCAAAAGGCTCGTCCAGCAGCAGCATCTTGGGCTCGTGAATGAGGGCACGGCAGATGCTGGCGCGCTGCTGCATGCCGCCCGAGAGTTGCCAGGGAAACTTGTCCTCGTAGCCGCCCAAGCCGACTTTTTGTAGCAGGTGGCGGGCCCGCTCGGTGTATGCCTCGCGTTTGGCCTTGAAGTTGCTGCGGAAGGGTTCGACAATTTCAAGGGGCAGCAGGACGTTGTCCACCGTGGTGCGCCAGGGCAGCAGGGAAGGCGCCTGAAACGCCATGCCCGATATCTTCAGCGGCCCTGTCACAGGCTGACTGTCGATGCTGATCTGGCCCCGCGAGGGCATTTTCAGGCCGGTAGCCAGCTTCATGAAGGTGGATTTGCCGCAGCCCGAGGGGCCGACGATGGCGATGAACTCGCCCTCGCGCACCTTCAGGTCAATGGCTTCGACGGCAAAGTTGTTTTGCTTGAGTAGTTCGTTGCTGTAGGCCAGCCAGACATCCTGAAAATCAACAAACAAGGGGGCAGCTTTGGCTGGCGTCATGGCGGGAGCTTACTTTTGTGTCAGTACATTGAGTTGGGCCCGGGTCGGTAAAAAGCTGCCATCCCAGACTGCCTGCGGGTCGACCCGGGTTTTGGTATTAAAAGTGTCCGAGACCTGCGAGGCCATCAGGGCGAGGCGCGGGCCGGTGACCTGGCCAAAACCTTCGGCCCGGGCGTCGGGGGTGTTGATGACGGTGTCTAGGGCGAGTTGCAAGCGGCGCGTTTCCATCGCTACGTTAATGATACCGTCGCGCGCCTTGACATCCGCAATGGCGGCGGCTGGGTTGGTGATGATGTCTTTCAGACCCTTGGTAAAGGCGCTCAGGAAGGCTTTGACGGCGGCCGGATTTTCCTTGATGAGTTTGGGCGAGGCAATGATGACATTGCCATACAGCTTGACGCCAAATTGCGGGTAGGGCAGGACCACCACATCAGCCGCCTTGATGCCACGCGCCTCCAGGTTCAGTAGCGAGGTGAAGGTGAAACCAGTGATGGCGTCGAGATCGCCGCGCACCAGCATGGTTTCGCGCAGCGGCGGGTCCATGCTGGTCCACTGTACATTGTTGATGCTGTTGGCCTTGGCAAAGATGGGGAATGAGCGGCGGCCGGCATCGAACACTGGGGCCCCGAGTTTCTTGCCGCTGAGGTCAGACGGCTGTTTGATGCCTGATTTTTTGAGTGCCATGACCGAGGCTGGCGTGTCGTGGTAAACCACCATGATAGCGACCGGTTTGTTGGGTGCGTCCGGGTTGTTGGCGTGAAATTCCATCAGCGCGGCGAAGTCGGCAAATCCCATGTCGTAGGCGCCGGAGGCAACCCGGTTGACTGCCGCGCCCGAGCCGCTACCAGCATCGACCACCACATCCAGTTTGGCTTCTTTGAAGTAGCCCTTGGCTACCGGCGTCAGAAACAGCGCGGCCGGGCCTTCAAACCGCCAGTCGAGCTGAAACTTGATCGGGGTCGTCTGGGCTTGAGCCTGGGCCAAGCTGACGCTGGCCGCCAGGGCCAGGGCTAATTTCAGGGCAGTTCGTTTGAACATAAAAACTCCAGCTTAGATAGTTGAAAAAATGGCCACGTAGCTGGCCGGAGGACGTGGCGGTCACCAACCGACCTATCGTCGTTGCGAGTCCGCAGGCCGCGGTAGTCCATGACTTCCTGGGTTGCCGCGCTGCGCTTGCAAAGACGAATAAAGTGACTAACGAGGCACATGCAAAAACAGTGCCACTTACCCTGGCCGCGACCCTAGCGCCGTGCCGCGCCGGTATGGACGGCGTTGGCGACCGCCATCGCCGTCATATTGACCACGCGCCGCACCGTGGCTGACGGGTTCAGCACATGAGCCGAGGCGGCGGCCCCGAGCAGGATCGGGCCGACCGTAACGCCCTGGCCACCCGTGACCTTGAGCACATTGAACAAAATATTGGCCGCGTCCAGGTTGGGACAGATCAGGATGTTGGCTTCACCGTGAAGCTTGTTTTCCATGAGCGCCGCATTGCGCACGCCTTCGGACAGGGCCGCATCGCCGTGCAGTTCGCCATCGCATTCGACATCGGGTGCCATTTGGCAAAACAGCTCGTGTGCGAGCCGCATTTTGACGGCCGACTTGCGCTTGGAGGAGCCATACATCGAGTGCGACAAAAAGGCAACCTTAGGCGGCAGGCCAAAGCGGCGCACCTCATCGACCGCCATGACCGCAATGCTGGCCAGTTGCGCGGCGTCCGGGTCTTCGTTGACAAAGGTGTCGGCAATGAAAAGCGTGCGTTGTTCCAGCATCAAGGCGTTCAAGGTGGCAAAACCGGTTGCGTCTTTTTTGATGCCGATGATGTCCCGGATATGTTCCAGGTGCACATCAAAACTCCCCATTAGTCCGCACAGCATGGCATCGGCATCACCAAGCTTGACCATCAGGGCCGCAATCGTGGTGTTGGAGCGGCGCACGGCGGCTTTGGCAACATCGATCGAGACGCCCTGACGACCCATCAGGCGGTGGTAGGTTTCCCAGTACTGACGAAACCGGGCGTCGTCTTCGGGATTCACGCACTCGACATCGTTGCCGAGACGGATGCGCAGGCCGGCCTTCAGGATGCGGGCCTCGATGACGGCCGGGCGGCCAATCAGAATCGGGTACGCTAGGCTTTCGTCAACCGCCAGTTGGGCGGCGCGCAATACGCGCTCGTCTTCCCCTTCGGCATAGGCGACCCGCTTGGTTTCCTTGGCGACCGCTTTGGCCAAGGTGAAAACCGGGCTCATGAACATGCCGGTCTGGTAGACAAAACGCGACAGTTGCTGGCGGTAGGCCTCCATGTCCTTGATCGGGCGTACCGCGACACCGGATTCTTCGGCCGCCTTGGCTACGGCCGGCGCAATACGCAGGATCAGGCGGGAGTCAAACGGGGTAGGAATCAGGTAGTCAGGACCAAACACCAGTTCTTTGCCGGCATAGGCGGTAGCTACTTCTTCGCTGATGTCGGCCTTGGCAAGGTCGGCAATCTGGCGCACGCAGGCCAGTTTCATGGCCTCGGTGATTTTGGTGGCGCCGCAGTCCAGTGCGCCGCGAAAGATGTAGGGGAAGCACAGGACGTTGTTGACTTGGTTCGGGTAGTCGGAGCGGCCGGTGGCAATGATGCAGTCAGGGCGGGCGGCTTTGGCCAGTTCCGGGCGTATTTCGGGCTCTGGGTTGGCCAGCGCCAAAATGATGGGCTGGCGCGCCATGGTTTTGACCATGTCTTGCGTCAGCACGCCAGCGGCTGAGCAGCCCAGAAACACATCGGCGCCGTTCACCACGTCCGCCAGGCTGCGTAGCTCGGTTTTGCGGGCGAAGCGGGCTTTGGATTCGTCGAAACCGCCAGGGCGGTCTTCGTGGATTACGCCTTTGGAGTCGCAGACAAAAATGTTTTCACGCAGCACACCCAGGCCGACCATCACATCCAGGCAGGCCAGTGCCGCCGCGCCGGCACCCGAGACCGTCACCTTGACCTCATCAATTTTTTTGCCAACCAACTCCAGCCCGTTGAGCAGGGCGGCGCTGGAGATGATGGCGGTGCCGTGCTGGTCGTCATGGAACACCGGAATATTCATACGCTCACGCAGTTTTTTCTCGATGTAAAAGCACTCTGGCGCCTTGATATCTTCTAGGTTGATGCCGCCCAGTGTCGGCTCCATGGCGGCGATCATGTCGACCAGTTTGTCAGGATCACGTTCGGCCAGTTCAATGTCAAACACATTAATGCC
>JBLHZH010000115.1:0-7207 GCA_047629695.1 Rhodoferax sp. | reverse complement strand
TGCCTTCGCTGACACCAAACTTCATTTTGCGTGGTGCCAGGTTGGCCACCATCACGGTCAACTGGCCGATCAGGTCAGCCGGCTGGTAGGCGCTGGCGATACCGCTGAAGACGTTGCGTGTTGTGCCTTCGCCGACATCCAGCGTCAGGCGCAGCAGCTTGGTCGAGCCCGCGACGGCTTCGCAGTTGACGATTTTTGCAATCCGCAAGTCGATTTTGGCAAAATCGTCAATGCTGATGGTGGGCGCAATGGCTTCGCCACCGGGCAGGGTGGGTTCAATGACTGCTTCGGTGGTGGGCGCTGGCTCGGTGGCCTCAAAAAGCGCCTCAAGCTGCTTGACGTCAACGCGCTGCATCAAATGTGTGTAGTTGCCGATGCGGTGACCGGCGCCCAACGCCTGGCCGGTGCCTGCAAAACTCAGGGATTCGACGTTCAGGAAAGCCTCGACCTGCAGTGCCAGCGCCGGCAGTACCGGTTTGAGGAAGCTGGTGAGCACGGCAAAGGCTTCGATACAAACCGTGCAGACCTCGTGCAGTCGTGCGTCCATGCCTTCTTTTTTGGCTAATTCCCAGGGCTTGTTAGCGTCGACATAGGCGTTCACGCGGTCGGCTAGCAGCATGGTCTCGCGCAAGGCCCGCGCATATTCGCGTCCCTCGTAGAGTTGCACAATACTGGCCTGCGCGGCACGCAGCGGGTCTAACAGCGCCAGACCCTCGACCGATATTTCGCTCAGGCGGCCGTCAAATCGCTTGGCCAGAAAGCCGGCGGCACGTGAGGCGATATTGATGTACTTACCCACCAAATCGCTGTTGACGCGCGCCATGAAGTCTTCCGGGCTGAACTCGATATCTTCGTTGCGGGCGTTCAGTTTGGCGGCAAGGTAGTAGCGCAGCCACTCGGGATTCATGCCCAGGCTCAGGTATTTGAGCGGGTCCAGTCCAGTGCCGCGGCTCTTGCTCATTTTTTCGCTGTTGATGGTCAAAAAGCCATGTACAAACACCGCATTGGGTGTTTTTCGGCCGCTGAAATGGAGCGTGGCGGGCCAGAATAGGGTGTGGAAAGTGACGATGTCCTTGCCAATAAAGTGGTATTGCTCGGTGTCGGGGTTGGCCATAAAGGCGTCATATTGCGCCTTGCCCTTGATCGCGTCGCCAGCCAGTTTGACGAAGTGATTTTGCAGCGAGGCTAGGTAGCCAATCGGCGCGTCCAGCCAGACATAAAAATACTTGCCCGGTGCATCCGGAATTTCAATGCCGAAGTAGGGGGCATCCCGGCTGATATCCCAGTCACCCAACTCGCGCTTGTCTTCTGCATTGGGCAGGAGCCATTCCTTGATTTTGTTATATACCTCGCTTTGAAGGTGGGCCTGACCACGGGCGTTGCTGCCTTGTGTCCATTCGTCCAGAAACGCCACGCAGCGTGGGTCCGATAATTTGAAAAAATAGTGTTCTGAGTCGCGCAGCACCGGGGTGCCGCCCGACAGGGCTGAGTACGGGTCTTTGAGTTCGGTCGGGCTGTACACCGCACCGCAGTTTTCGCAGTTGTCGCCGTATTGGTCTTTAGCGCCGCACTTGGGGCACTCGCCTTTAATGAAGCGGTCGGGCAAAAACATGTTCTTTTCTACGTCAAAGAACTGTGAAATCACGCGGGTATCAATCAGACCATTGGCTTTGAGGTCGCGGTAAATTTGCTGTGCCAATGCATGGTTTTCCGGGCCGTCAGTGGAATGCCAGTTGTCAAAACCAATGTGAAAACCATCCAGGTAGGGCTTGCGACCCGCTGCAATGTTGGCGACAAACTGTTGCGGCGTTTTACTCACTTTTTCAGCGGCAATCATGATCGGCGCCCCATGTGCGTCATCGGCGCAGACAAAGTGCACTTCGTTGCCCATCATTCTCTGGTACCGCACCCATATATCAGCCTGGATGTATTCCATAATGTGGCCAATGTGGAATTTGCCGTTGGCATAGGGCAGGGCGGTGGTAACAAAGAGTTTGCGTGTCATGGGAGAGTAAAGCTTTCAGGTGAGAACCTTGATTTTAGTCGCCGAGGTCAAAAGCCCCCGGTTGGCCCGACCTAGCGCAGGCACAGGTGGTCAAGCCGGCGTTCTGCTGGCGGCTGGTCGGGGCCAACAGGGTGATTTTTTAGTGGGCGGCTGTCGGCCAAGGTCCAGCCAAAAAACTGGCATATTTCAGTTTCTTTAGCCAGCGCATCGGCATAACCCAGCGCCATGAGTTCACGTGTGTAGCCCTGTTCAAACAACAAATAACTGGCTAGTGCAGCGCCTTTTACATCGGCTTGGTTGGACGAGACGCCGACACCGCTGAGCAGCACCCGCACGGCCTGGGGTAATTCGTCGATGTGGCGGGCAGCAATGGCGTCCAGCCGCTGCGAAGGTGAGATCACCAGCAATTCAACGCGGTGCAGATTGCTGGCGCTGCGGGCCTCGGGTGGCACCAGCGCTAAGGTCTGGTTGATGCGCTGCGCCCGCTCAACGTCGACCGTCAAGGCGTCAAGAAAAATGCTGGATAGGACGTGACCGGCAATTTGCGCCAGCGTGGGGTAGAGTTCATGTCCCGGCAGGTTGGCCTCAGTTTGAGGTTCCCGCAGGCGCCCGGCCCCGACGATCAGAATTTTGCGGGCCCCCAGGTGAATGGCTGCTGCAATCGGGGCCGACTGGCGCATTGAGCCGTCGCCAAAGTACGCGGTTAGACCCTCGATTTGCAGGGGCGCTGCCGGAAAGACAAACGGAATCGCCGAAGAGGCCAATAGATGGTCGTGCGTGATGCGTTGACGAATCGAGCGCCGTTGCGAGCGGGTCCAGGGCGATATGCGTTTGTCGCCTTCAAAAAAAGTGATGTGTTCCCCCGTGCTGTAACTGAAGGTGGTCACCGCCAGCGCTTGCACGTGGCCTCGGCGAATGAGGCCGGGTAGACGCTCCAGCGGCACCATTTGCGTTAGCATTTCCCGCAGCGGGCTGTTGTCGAGCAGGGAGCGTGGCTTCAAACGCTGCCATTTGGCGATCAGCCAGCCCAGCGACAGCAGCGTCATCCAGGTGGCACCCGAGCGCAGCATGCTCAGGGAGTCGGCGCGGTAGACCTGCGCGACATGAAAATTTTTCCAGACATGGGCAATGCGGCGTACCGTCACGTCAAAGTCGTCGGCACCGCAAGCCAGCGCGGCGGCATTGATGGCGCCGGCCGAGGTGCCGGTGATGATCGGAAACGGGTTGGCCTGGGTGTCGGCCCCTGCGGCCTTGCGCAGATTGGCAATAGCCTCCAACACCCCCACCTGGTAAGCCGCCCGCGCGCCACCGCCGGTTAATAAAAGCCCGGTGACCGGTGGCGAAGAGGGCAGGGATGGCATTCATTCATTCTGACATCCCTGGGCCGACGCTGGCTTGAAAAATATCAGTGAATGCCCGGGGTTGCGGGTAAACCCCGATTTGCCCCAGTGGGCAAGGTTAAGCCAGTCTTCGCTAGACTATCGGCCTTCAGGAGAATTCAATGGCAGTGACAGAACAGCAGGTGATGGACGCACTTCAGGGTGTGATCGATCCCAATACCGGACGCGACTTTGTGTCCTCCAAATCCATCAAAAACTTAATCCTTACAGACGCCGACGTGGCCTTTGAGGTTGAGTTGGGGTACCCAGCCAAGAGCCAGATTCCGGCCTTTCGCAAGGCCCTGATTGCCGCCGTCAAGGCGCTAGACGGGGTCGGCAATGTGTCGGTCAACGTTTATATGAAGATCTCGGCCCACTCGGTGCAACGCGGCGTGCAGTTGCTGCCCAAGGTCAAGAACATTGTGGCCGTGGCTTCCGGCAAGGGTGGCGTGGGCAAGAGCACCACCGCTGTCAACTTGGCGCTGGCGCTGGCCGCCGAGGGCGCCAGTGTCGGCCTGCTGGATGCTGATATTTACGGCCCCAGTGTGCCAATGATGATGGGCATCAGCGGCAAACCTGACAGCGAAGACGGCAAAACCATGGAGCCGCTGGAGAACTACGGCGTCCAGGTGATGTCGATTGGTTTTTTGGTGGCACAGGACGAAGCCATGATCTGGCGCGGCCCGATGGCGACCCAGGCGCTGGAGCAGTTGCTGCGTCAGACCAACTGGCGTGAGCTGGACTACCTGATCGTCGACATGCCGCCTGGCACCGGCGACATCCAGTTGACGCTGAGCCAGCGCGTGCCCATGACGGGCGCCGTGGTGGTTACTACGCCGCAGGACATAGCCTTGCTGGACGCCAAAAAAGGCATCAAGATGTTCGAGAAAGTTGGCGTGCCGATTCTGGGCATTGTGGAAAATATGGCGGTGCATATCTGCAGCAACTGTGGCCACACCGAGCATATTTTTGGTGCCGATGGCGGCAAGAAAATGGCCGCGGACTACAAGATGGATTACTTGGGTGCCCTGCCGCTGGACATGCAGATTCGTCTGCAGGCCGACAACGGCAAGCCGACCGTGGTGTCGGATCCCGACAGTGAGGTGGCAGCGATCTACAAGGCCGTGGCACGCAAGGTGGCGGTTTCGATTGCGGCCAAGAACAAGGACTTCTCGTCTAAGTTTCCGTCGATCAAAATCTCCAAAGACACCTGATTTGACCGTGCTTTGATCGGGCCCAATAGGGCCTTTTTTTGTATTCGCACAGCCTTAGGTGCTGAAAAATCTAGCATCTAAATTTTTACAACCAGTTGTTATGTCAAACTTTTGTGTCGGACTTCTAGACAAGGAGCGCATTATTGCGGGGCCGGGTTTCAACCGCTGGCTGGTGCCGCCCGCGGCGCTGGCGATCCATTTGTGTATTGGCATGGCCTACGGGTTTTCTGTTTTCTGGCTGCCGCTGTCCAGGGCCCTGGGTATCACGGGCGCTATTGCGTGCGGTCCCGAGGTCGGGTTTTTTGCGCAGCTGTTCACCACCAGCTGCGACTGGCCTATATCCACCTTGGGCTGGATGTACACCCTATTTTTTGTTCTGCTGGGCTCCAGCGCCGCACTCTGGGGTGGCTGGCTGGAGCGGGCTGGTCCGCGCAAGGCGGGGGTCGTGGCCGCTTGCTGTTGGTGCGGTGGCATGTTGTTCTCTGCGCTGGGTGTCTACCTGCACCAGTTCTGGATGATGATTCTGGGCTCCGGCGTGATTGGCGGTATGGGCTTGGGGCTGGGCTATATCTCGCCGGTGTCCACCTTGATCAAGTGGTTTCCGGACCGCCGTGGCATGGCGACCGGTATGGCCATTATGGGGTTTGGTGGCGGTGCCATGATCGGCTCCCCGCTGGCCGCCGATTTGATGCGTTACTTTGCCTCGCCCACCAATGTCGGTGTGATGCAGACCTTTGTCGTGATGGCGCTGATTTATTTTGTTTTCATGATGGCCGGGGCTCTGGGCTACCGCGTGCCGGAGACTGGCTGGACCCCGGCAGGCTGGACGCCTCCCGCAGCGACGGCCAACAGCATGATCACCCAGCGCCATGTGCATGTCAGCAAGGTCTGGGGCATTCCCCAATTCTGGCTGATCTGGATGGTGCTGTGCATGAATGTGAGCGCCGGTATTGGCGTCATCGGTATGGCCTCGCCGATGCTACAAGAGGTTTTTGGCGGTTCTCTGATCGGCGTTGCCAAGAAATTTGGCGAACTGGATAAATCGCAACTGGCCGCCATTGCCAGCGTGGCGGCGGGTTTTACCGCGCTGCTGAGTTTGTTCAATATTGGTGGGCGATTTTTCTGGGCCAGCCTGTCGGACAAACTGGGTCGCAAGCTGACCTATGTGGTTTTCTTCGTGCTGGGCAGCGTGCTGTATTTCAGCGTGCCGGGCAGTGCAGTAGCTGGCAATATTGTGTTGTTTGTATCCGCTTTTTGCCTGATCTTGAGCATGTATGGTGGCAGTTTTGCCACGGTTCCAGCTTACCTGGCCGACCTCTTTGGAACCCAGATGGTGGGTGCCATTCATGGGCGCCTGCTTACCGCCTGGGCCACGGCCGGCGTGCTGGGCCCGGTGGTGGTGAACTATATGCGTGAATATCAGTTGGGCCTGGGCTTGCCACATGCGCAGGTCTACAACCAGACCATGTATATACTGACGGGTATGCTGATGATCGGTCTGGCTTGCAACCTGCTGGTGCGCCCCTTGGCAGACAAGTGTTTCATGACCGAGGATGAGTTGGCCACCGAGAAACGTCTGGCCCATGGAAAAGTCACCGCCTCGGTGGCGCTGCGGGGCGTGAGTGCCCGTACGGACACAGTGAGCCCGGTGATCGTGGTGTTGGCTTGGGCTGCGGTCGGTTTGCCGCTGGCTTGGGGTATCTTTCGCACGCTACAAAGCGTGACCCAGTTTTTTGCCTGATTATTAACTTTCAATCCTCTGGCGGCAGGCCCATGTGCTGTCGCTATCTATAAGTCCACTGATGAATTCACCCGTTCAAGCCCCCCAGCCTCCCGTGGTTGCAACGCTTTCTGTCGACGACATGCGCGAGCGTATTCGCCAAAAAAGCAAACTTAAAGGGCGCCAGGCCGATGAGGTGTCGCTGCAGGAGGTCAGGGCGCTGATCGGCGCCGTGCCGCATCCGCGAGATCTGCTGATAGAGCACCTGCACCGGCTCAACGACGCCTACCGTTGTTTGCATGACCGCCATCTGGTGGCACTGGCCAAAGAGATGAATATCCCGATGGCCGAGGTTTATGAGGTGGCGACTTTTTACCACCACTTTGAGGTGGTGCACGGCGATGAAAAAGCGCCTGGCTTCACCGTGCGTGTTTGCAATGGCTTGAGCTGCGAACTGGCGGGCGCTCAAGATTTGCTGGCGCGCCTGCCGGAACTGTTGGGCACGGACGATGTACGCGTGATTAGCGCGCCCTGCGTGGGCCGCTGCGAGCAGGCGCCGGTGGCGGTGGTGCACCAGTCTCCCGTGCCCTTGGCCAGCGTTGAGGCGGTGTTGGCCAAGGTTAATTCTGCCGCAGGGCAACACCCCAGATCATCGACAGGGGTGAATTTTGTGGCTGCGGCCTACGCCGAAAAAAGTGTTTCGCCGGTGCAGCAGGCCATTGAGGTGGCGCCCGCCTATGCCGACTATGCCACCTACCGGGTCCATGGCGGCTATGCGCTGGCCGTCGCACTGGTGAATGGCCAGCAGGACGCCGACGCGGTGATTCAGGCGATGCAGGACTCCGGTCTGCGGGGCTTGGGTGGTGCCGGTTTCCTGGCCGGGCGCAAG
>JBLHZH010000114.1:0-7234 GCA_047629695.1 Rhodoferax sp. | reverse complement strand
GACTTTCTACCTGGCAGTGACGCACGTTCAGACGAATCGGGTACAACGCCATAATGAAGCGCAAGACCTGACGCGAGACTTGGCCAGCGTACTGGACGTGGATCTTGACACTGCGCAGGCTCCGACTGACCCACATGGGTTCAAACCGATGGCGCCGCAGCAACTGCAAAACCGTCTTTACTAGGTCAGCCTGCCAACCGACTGGTCACTCGCCCTGCTGGATAGCAAGAGTCAGCCCCTGGCACGTGGTGATGGAGATTTAGTTGAACTCTGGTCGCTTTTAGGGCTGGCTCCCCATACCGCACCCGCCAGCTACACCACTTGGCGCCAGGCGGTGCACCCAGACGATCTAGAACGGGTCGAACTAGCGATTGGCAGAGCGCGCTTGCAGAGTGTCGAGTACGAGATCGAATGGCGTGTCAACCTGCCGCCGGGCGCCGCCCCGCGCTGGCTGCTGGACCGGGCCAGCCCGATGCCTGAGGCTGACAACCCGGTGGTGAGCTACCGCGGCATGATGATTGACGTCACCGAGCGCAAAAAACGGCACTGGCACTGGCGCAATCGTATAGTCATCTGGAGCAGCGCGTTGCCAAGCGCACCGCCCGACTGACGGCGGCCGAAGCCGAGCAAAGGCGACTGAACCGGGCCTTGCGCCTGCTCGGTGACTGCCATGTTGCACTGGTTCACGCCACCGATGAGCGACAGTTGCTTAATGACTTATGCCATCTGGTCGTCAGCGCTTGTGGCTACCAGATGGGCTGGGTCGGGCTGGCCATGCATGACGCAGGAAAGTCGGTACAGCCAGTGGCCCAGTTTGGCCATGAAGCCGGGTTTCTGAAAAACCTCCAGATTTCCTGGGACGCGGAGCAGCCGATAGGTCAGGGCCCCGTCGGCACCGCCATAAGGAGCGGCACGACCCAGATCAACCAAGACGTTGCCAGTAACCCCAATATGGCGCCCTGGCGCGAGGCAGCCCTGCAACTTGGCTTTCAATCCAGCGTGACACTGCCGCTCCTGATTGGCCAGCAAGTACTGGGGACCTTGACCCTGTACTCAGCAAAGCCCCAGAATTTCGACCACGATGAAGTCAAGCTGCTTGAAGAACTGGCCAGCGACATGGCTTTTGGCCTGCAGTCGATGCGGGCCCGCAGTGAGCTGGCCCGCTACCAGCAGCAACTGCAAGAGCGGGTAACACAACGCACCCAGGAAATTGCCCTGCTCAACACCGAGCTGATTACCCAGACCGATGCCGCCACCAGCCGGCTCTATGGCGGCAGTGGTCTGGGCTTGACCATCAGCGATCGACTGGCCCGGCTGATGGGCGGCGAAATCCATGTCAACAGCATCCTAGGGGCGGGCAGCGAATTTCGTTTTGAAGTCACGCTGGCACTGGGGCACCCAGTACCAGTCACTCTCTCTGCGGCCATTCCACCCAACCTGCATATCCTCATTGTGGATGACCATCCGCTGACCCGCACGCTGCTGATACAAACCTGTGCCGGACTGGGCTGGCAGGCCACGGCTGTCGATTCGGCGTCGGCCGCCCTGCAGGCTTTGCGCTATAGCGGAGCCCAGGGCAGCGACTACGACCTGATTCTGCTGGACTGGCATATGCCCGACATGGACGGGCTGGAAATGCTGCACCAAGCCCATGTCAGCGGGGACATCGGCTTGCCGCTGGTGGTGTTGTTGGCGCCCATTTTTGAGCTGGAGCAGGCCGTAGCAGCAAGCGATAGCCTCAACCTCGACGGCATCGTCACCAAGCCGCTGACCCCGGCCAGCTTGCTTGACGCCGTCACCCGGGCCTACACTGGCGAGGACTTCAGCACGTTAGCACTGATCACCAAAACTGACCTGCGGCTCGCCGGCCTGCGCCTGCTGGTGGCCGAGGACAACCCGCTGAACCAGGAAGTGATTAAAACCATTCTCAGTAATGCCGGCGCCCAGGTGGTACTGGTTGATAACGGACTGCTGGCGGTTGAGGCCCTGCGTAGCCCCCATGCGATTTTCGATGCGGTACTAATGGATCTTCAAATGCCGGTGATGGACGGCTTTACTGCCACCCGTATCATCCGCGAAGAGCTCGGCAGAGTCGACCTACCGATCATCGCTGTCACCGCGTATGCGCAAGCTGCCGACCGGGAAAAAACCCGGCTTGTAGGCATGATGGGCCACATCACCAAGCCGCTTGACATCAGCAACCTGCTGGCCATCCTGGCGCTTGAGCCGGTGATTGAACAGCCCATGCCAGCGGCGCTGCCACTACCCGGGCTGGATATTGCAGCAGCACTGCTTCAGTTTGGCGGAAACAAGAAAAAATACCAGGATGTCCTGATCAAATTCAAACTGCGCCACAGCGCCGACGTGACGGCGATGCGCCGCTTACACCAGGCCACCGACAATGTCGGCGCTATCCAACTGGCCCACACCATAGGCGGCATCGCGGCTTTTTTGCAGGCGCCAGAGGTAGCCCGACTGGCCGCAGCGACCGAAACCGCCCTGCTGGCAGACCAGGCCAACCTCTTGCCTTTTTTGTTTGACGAACTACAAATCGCCTTACTGGATCTGGGGCTGGCGATTGACCAGTTCACAGCGAGTTAAAGGACGAGGAAATTACTTCTCATCTTTGCGAGGCGCGCCGGCGACGCGGCAATCCAGGGAGCCATGGACTGCCGCGCTTTGCTCGAACAGACGCGTGGACCTTGTCACTCGAAACTGGGTCAAAATCACTGCATGCAAGCACCTCCCTCTTCCTCAACTCCGCCCTCGCCCTTCCGCCAGCAACACAACCCGCTACATGGCCTGACGCTTGAGACCATCGTGACGGCGCTGGTGGCGCATTACGGATGGGCCGGTTTGGGCGAGCGCATTCCGGTGCGCTGTTTCACCAGCGACCCCAGCATCGCGTCAAGCCTGAAATTTTTGCGGAAAACGCCTTGGGCGCGCGACAAGGTAGAGGGACTCTACCTTTTCATGCTGCGTGAGATCCGGCGCGGCTAACAGCCTATACCCTATTGTCTTATCTCTGCGAGCGCAGCGCAGCAGACCATGACGACCTAGATTGCCACGGCCTGCGGCCTCGCGAAGACGGTGGTTTGTTCCAAGGTCGCACCCCCGGCGCGGTCAGCAGTATCCCGTGGACGCGGTTCGACAAGAACCGCTCCAGCTTCACCAGTTCGAAGGCACCGTAGGCGTTGGATTCAGTCCGCATGCCGCTCATGCAGTTGCGCAAACGGCGCTGCAAAGAGCCTATGTTTTACCACTCCAGCCGATAAATCGGGTAGCCGTACGGATGGGCCCGGGGAATCAGGGCGCTGCCCAGGGATTAGCCAGCGTTATTGTTGTGGCACTGGACACAGGACAAATCAAGCTGACAGATACGCTACAAATAACTTTACTCGCCGCGCGCCAGCGCCGGTGTCAACCACGGATCTGTGACCGGCCATATCGGCATGCCGCGCGACTGAAAGTCAATATAACTCTCCAGCCTCAGCAGGCCGGCACTCTCCAGCGCGAAGGGCGGCGCCTGCTGGTGCGTAACTGCTCAAGGACGTCCAGACAGCGCGGCACTTGCTCGGGATTGTATTTATTGCTCGTCATAACTTCAGCTCGCCTTGGAAAACGCCAAGATTGCCAAGTTAGCGATCAGCTTTCAAGATGGGTTCGCCGCTTGCTTACCTTCAAAGTCAAGTAGCTTGCCATTAACATTCAGGTGCGCCATTGTTTTCTCCTGTTGGTGTTTATCAGGGGAATGGACTTGAGCGATAAGCCTCATTTATTCCAGACCAAACGGGTATTGCATATGTTGATACACGCACAACCCCCATAAACCGTCTTCTTCGTCTTTGCGAGGCCGCAGGCCGTGGCAGCCTATGAACCCCTGGATTGCCTCGGCCCGTGGTCTCGCAGAGACGAGGCATGGGGCTTATTGCCCTGCCAACCAAGGCGCTCGCACCAGCGATTGGCGCGGAGCCCTACCCCTCAAACTGCGGGTGCAACTGGCGAATGCGGCTCATGGCCATTCCGGCGGCAGCGGTACGGGTTTCGACGCCGAGTTTGGCAAACACGTGCTCTAGGTGCTTTTTGACGGTCATCGGACTCGACCCCAGAATATCGCCAATGTCGCGGTTGATCTTGCCCTTGACCACCCAGTACAGCACCTCGGCCTCGCGCGGCGTGAGCTTGAAACACAGGGCAATCGCCTCCATCACGGAGGCATCCGAGACCTCGCGCATGATGATCAGCCAGTCGCCATCAGCGTCACTGTCGCCATCACCAATTTGCTGATGCAGGCGAAACGTCAGGCGCTTGGCGCCGAGTTCCAGGCTCAGACGCGGCGGTTCGATCTGGGCCTGCGCCTGCACCACATGGCGACGCAACCACAGCAGCACCGGCTCAGGGGTCAACGGCGCGGTGGTGCCGTAGTAGCGCAGCAACAACTCCCGCGCCAGCGGGGTTTGCCACATCAGTTTACCGTCGCTCACGCGCACCGTGATGCTGGCGTACCCAAAGGCGTCCAGCGCGGATCTGGCCTGGCGCCGTTCGCGCGCGCCCTGCAAATGCACCTGCATGCGGGCCAGCACTTCTTTGGGCTTGATGGGTTTGGTAACGTAGTCAACGCCGCCGGCATCCAGCGCCGCCACCAAATACTCGGTCTCGGTCAGCCCGGTCATGAAAATAATCGGAATGTGCGCGGTCTGCGCGTTGGCCTTCAGGCGCCGCGCCACTTCAAAACCATCCATGCCGGGCATCATGGCGTCCAACAGTACGATATCAGGCAGCACTTGGGCGGCGCGCTGCAGGGCGGCTTCGCCGTGGGTCGCGACCAGCACGGTGTAGCCGGACTCGTCCAGCGCGTCATGCAGCACGGACAGGTTATCAGGCACGTCGTCGACGATCAGCACCACATCGCTGTTGGCACGATCGAGGGTTTGGTTCAGGGGTTTCAGGAGGGTCATGGCAGATTTTCCGGATTCAGTTGCTGGCCCATGACTTCGAACTGGAACTGACCGGCCAGCACCCGCATGGCGGCCACAAAGGAGGCCGTCGGCGGGTCGGTCTTTTCAATCTCGTCCAGCTTGTTCATGATGCCACGGTAATAACCCAGGCTAACCAACTCGCGTAACGCCGCCAGTTGCGCCGGTGCCGGATACACCACAGCCGGCAGGGGCAGCGCCGTCAGCAGCGACGCTGCCCCTGCCGGCACTGGCGCAGCCAGCCAAGTCAACGACAGGCGCAGCGCCAGCCAGTCCAGCAGTTCGGCATGGCGCACCGGTTTAAGGATGAAATCATCGGCCGGAATCCCTACATCATTGTCCAGTCCCTTATCAAATGCATTGGCCGAGACAATCGCAATCGGCACTCGGGCCAATCCGCCGAGCGCACGCAGCCGGCGGATGGTCTCCCAGCCATCAATGCCGGGCATTGCCAGATCCATCAGAATCACATCCGGCTGGTAACCAGCGGTCAGCAAATCAAGACAATCGTGGCCGCTTGCCGCAGTGCGCAGCTCAAAACCGAGCGGCTGCAACACATGCATCAGTAACACTCGGTCGACCTCTTCGTTGTCCACCACCAGCACGCGCTGGCGCGGCCCCGCGTAGCCGTGACGTAGCGGACGCGGCGCGGACCGGGGCAGGTCCAGAAAAGCCCCCGAAATCGGCCCGACCGCCACATGCA
Organism: Rhodoferax sp.; assembly: GCA_047629695.1. Taxonomy (GTDB): domain Bacteria; phylum Pseudomonadota; class Gammaproteobacteria; order Burkholderiales; family Burkholderiaceae_C; genus Rhodoferax. The sequence goes on along the minus strand of JBLHZH010000114.1, from coordinate 1,555 downwards.
CTTCGGGCAAAAAAAGCTTGACCTTGAACACCGAACCCACGCCCGGCGTGCTGGCCACCGTCAGCTCACCACCCATCAGGTCGGTCAGCATCTTGGCAATGGTCAGGCCCAGGCCCGAACCCGGCGCTGTGGCACCGGGGGTGTTGGCGCGGGTAAAGGGCTCAAAAATGCGCTCGTGTTCCTGATCCGACAAACCCGGTCCCGTGTCCTCAATGTCGATCACCGCCATCTCGCGGGCATAACGCGCGCGAAACGTGACTTGCCCCTGCTGCGTGAACTTGATGGCATTACCCAGCAGATTAATCAAAATCTGGCGCACTCGCTTCTCATCGGCCCGCACCACGGCCGGCAGCACACGGGGCGCCTCAAATTCAAAAACCAGACCCTTGGCCAGCGCCTCATGCTCAAACAAACTGGCCATTTCCTGCACAAACTCGGCAAAGTACATGGGTTTCACGTTGAGCGTGAGCTTGCCGCTCTCGATCCGCGCAATATCCAGCGTACCCTCGATCAAGGACAGCAGGTGCTCACCGCCGCGCTTGATAACACTGACGGCCTGCTGGCGATGGACCGGAATCGACGCATCTTCGCCCATCAGCTGGGCATAACCCAAAATGCTGTTGAGCGGCGTACGCAGTTCATGGCTGATGGCGCTGATGTAACGGCTCTTGGCCTGGTTTGCCGCATCGGCCGCTTGGCGCGCCTGCTCAGCTACACGCCGGGCGTTTTGCAGCGCCTGGTCGGTCTGACGGTGGGACTCAATTTCATGCATCAACAAACTGGTTTGCCGGTTCGACTCTTCCTGGGCCACTTGCCGGCTTTTGTGTGCCAGCACCACCCACCAGGCGACCAGCCCAGCCAGCAGCAGCAAGGCCATATAGGCCTTGAAAAATCCCGAACGCAGGGCCGCCTGCGGGGCTTCCAGAAACTGCGCCGGCAACACATTAAATGCGCCCACGGCCTGCGTCAGCGCCCGAAGTTCCTGGTGATAAAGCAGACCAAAGACACTGGCCAGCAGCGGCACCAACACCCCCATCAGCAAGATAAAGTAAGCCAACCCGTTATCCAGATAAGGCCAAATGCGGCGTGGTAGCAGCCAGCGCAGGGTCGCGGCCCACTGGGTCGCTAGGCTGGCGTGGGTTTTGCACAGGTCACCACAGCGCGCATCGAGCGTGCAGCAGAGTGAGCAGATGGCGCCCTGGTAGGCCGGGCAATGCGCCATGTCGGGCGCCTCGTACTCGCGCTCACAAATCACGCAGCGTTTGAGTTGGTAGGGGTCATCCGTGGCTGGCACCTCACTCTGACGCGCAATATAGTATTTTCCCTGGGTGGCCCAGGCAATCAGAGGCGCAGTGATGAGCGCCGTCAACATCGCAATCACGGCTGAAAAAGCCTGCGCCATCGGGCCAAAAAACCCCAGGTGCGCCGTCATTGACAATAGTGAGGCCAGTGCCATCGCCCCGACTCCCACCGGATTGATGTCATATAAGTGGGCGCGCTTGAACTCAATGCCCTTGGGGCTCAGGCCCAACGGCTTGTTGATGACCAGATCAGC
>JBLHZH010000113.1:0-7284 GCA_047629695.1 Rhodoferax sp. | reverse complement strand
GTGCGGTGTCTGTGGCGGCGCGCGCCTGAAGCGGGAGAGTTTGCTGTGGCGCATCGGCAGTAAGGCGGAAGCCGATGTGGCGCTGGACTCGTCACAGCGCTTTATGCCGGTGGGTGTGGCGTGGACGTCGGCCCAGTTGCAAGCCCTGCCGGGTTTGTGCCTGCATGATTTGATGTTGTTGCCGCTGGACCGCTTGCGTCGCTTCTTTGATGCGCTGCAGGCAGGTCTGGGTAAGGCGGGGCTACCTAACCTGCGCTCGGCGGCTGATATCAAAACCTTGACGCTGTTGTTCGGGGAAATTTGCACCCGGCTCAAATACCTGTGTGAGGTTGGCATCGGCTACCTTACGCTGGACCGCCAGAGCCGTACCCTGTCGGGCGGCGAAGTGCAGCGCATCAACCTGACCACCGCCTTGGGTACCTCATTGGTGAACACCTTGTTTGTGCTGGACGAGCCCAGCATTGGTCTGCACCCGCGTGACATGCACCGCATCATTGTCGCCATGCAGCGCCTGCGCGATGCCGGCAACACGCTGGTGGTGGTGGAGCATGATCCGGCTGTGATGCTGGCTGCCGACCGCATGATTGACATGGGGCCGGGCCCCGGCGAGCGTGGCGGGCAAATTGTGTTTGATGGCTCCACCGCCGATTTGCGCCATGCCGACACCCTCACTGGCGATTACCTGGGCGGACGCAAACAGGTCGGCATGGGCTCCAAGCGGCGGGTTGATACCAGCACGCCGCGCCTGCTGCTGGAAGGCGCGCGCCAGCACAACCTGAAAGACGTCAGCGTTGAGTTTCCGTTGCAGCGGCTGGTCTGCGTGACCGGGGTCAGTGGCTCCGGTAAATCGACCTTGATTCAGGACATTCTGGCCCCGGCATTGCTACGCCACTTTGGTAAGGCGACCGAGGCGCCAGGGGCGTTTGAACGCCTGTTGGGGGCCGAGCAGCTGAGTGATGTGGTGTTTGTGGACCAGTCACCGATTGGCAAGACCGCGCGCTCGAATCCGGCCAGTTATGTTGGTGCTTGGGATGCCATTCGCGAGATTTTTGCCACCGCCCCCCTGTCAAGGCAGCGCAGTTATACCGCTTCCAAGTTCAGCTTCAACAATGGTGATGGCCGCTGCCCGACCTGTGGCGGTTCCGGCTTTGAGCATGTGGAAATGCAGTTTTTGAGCGACGTTTACCTGCGTTGTCCGGATTGCGACGGCAAGCGTTACCGGCCCGAGGTTCTGGAAGTCACCATTGAGCGGCAGGGTCAGTTGCTTAACGTGGCCGCGGTTTTGCATCTGACGGTGAGCGAGGCGGCCGTTTTGTTTGCTGCCGATCGCGATGTCATCCGCACCTTGCAGCCCATCATGGATGTCGGGCTCGATTATGTGAAGTTGGGGCAGCCGGTGCCCACGCTGTCGGGTGGCGAGGCGCAGCGCCTGAAGCTGGCCGGCTTTCTGGCGGACGCTGCCAAGAGCAGCACGGCGAGCCGCCAGGCCACCGCCAAACGCGGCACGCTGTTCATGTTTGACGAGCCCACCACGGGCTTGCATTTTGACGATATTGCCAAGCTGATGCGGGCCATGCGCAAGTTGCTGGAGGCCGGCCATTCAATGGTGGTGATTGAGCACAACCTGGACGTCATCCGGGCCAGTGATTGGTTGATTGACCTGGGACCGGAAGGGGGCGATGCGGGGGGTGAGGTGGTGGCATTTGGCACGCCGGAAGAGGTGCGTGAGCATCCTTCCTCGCATACGGGAAAGGCGTTGCGGGACTACGTTTCTGCTTTGGGCGGTTCCCATGTGGTGAATGAAGTCCGGGCGGCTTATTTGACACGCGCTGCGGCTTCGGCTGTTGATTTGAATTGCATCCGGATTGTGAATGCGCGGGAGCACAACCTGAAGTCGCTCAGTGTGACTATTCCGCGCGGCAAGTTCACGGTGGTGACGGGCGTCTCGGGTTCTGGCAAATCGACACTGGCGTTTGACATTTTGTTTAACGAGGGCCAGCGGCGTTATCTGGAGTCGCTTAATGCTTATGCCCGTTCTATCGTGCAGCCGGCGGGTCGGCCCGAGGTCGATGCGGTGTATGGCATTCCGCCGACGGTGGCGATTGAGCAGCGGCTGTCACGCGGCGGACGTAAATCGACCGTCGGCACCACGACCGAGGTTTGGCATTTTCTGCGGCTGCTGTATGTCAAGCTGGGCACACAGCATTGCATTCATGAGGGTACGGCGGTCGCGCCGCAATCGCCCGAGAGTATTGCCGCGCAGTTGATGAAGAGTTTTCGGGGTCAGCACATTGGTTTGCTGGCGCCGCTGGTAATGAACCGAAAAGGGGTTTATACCGAACTGGCCGATTGGGCAAGGCCCCGGGGTTTCACGCATTTGCGGGTTGATGGCAACTTTTTGCCGACCACTAACTTTCCGCGCATCGACCGCTTCAAGGAGCACACGATTGAGTTGCCGGTGCTCAGTCTAGAGGTCGCGCCGGCCAACGAACAAGCCTTACGCGAGGCGCTGGCGCAGGCGCTGGTGCACGGCAAGGGTGTGGTTCATGTGTTGAGCCATTTGACGGGCTTGAAGGAGGCCATGCTGGCCGGCGCGGCGACGGCGGCTATCGGCACGCTGTCGGTGTTTTCTACGCAGCGTGCCTGCCCGGTGTGCAGCACCAGTTATGCCGAGTTGGACCCGCGTTTGTTCTCCTACAACAGCAAGCACGGCTGGTGCACCGAGTGTGTCGGCACCGGGGTCAAGTTGACGCGGGAGCAGCGCACGGTATTTGATGATTCGGTGCGTGATGACGACAACAAAGGTCGTGAACAAACCTTTGCCGAGCCCGATGTAGAAGACCTGGCAGACACCGCCTGTTCTGCCTGTGCTGGCACCCGCCTGAACCCGACAGCCCGCGCCGTGAAGTTTAGCGAGGTGGCTATTACCGAGCTGGCGCGATTCAGTGTGACGGATCTGCGCCTGTGGGTTGAGTCCCTGCAGCGCAAAGGCCGCATGAGCCCACGCGAAACCGAGATTGCGCGTGATCTGGTACCCGAGATTGGGAGCCGTTTGGCGTTTCTGGAACAAGTCGGTTTGGGTTACTTGACGCTGGACCGGGGCGCGCCGACCTTGAGCGGCGGGGAGGCGCAGCGGATTCGTCTGGCGGCCCAGTTGGGCAGCAATTTGCAGGGCGTCTGTTATGTGCTGGATGAGCCGACGATTGGTCTGCATGCCCGTGACAACCAGATTTTGCTGAGTGCCCTCAAGAGTTTGAGCGACAAGGGCAATACGCTGGTGGTGGTGGAGCACGACGAGGACACGATTCGCCATGCCGATCACATCATTGACATCGGGCCGAGTGCCGGCAAGCGTGGCGGGCAGTTGGTGGCGCAAGGGCAGGTGACCGATATTGAGCAGGCCGTTGACTCGCAGACCGGGCGTTATTTGTTGCATGCGATGAAGCATCCTTTGAAAGCGCGGCGTTCGGTCGTCTTTGCTGTAGCCGGCACATCGGGCGCCTCATACGCAAGCCCCAAATCGTTGCCTGGCGCACCGACTCCCGACGCGACATCGTTGGCGGTCATGACGTTGGCGTCGGATTCCATTTTTGTACCCGCACCGCCGAAAAAGAAAAAAGCCATGTCGAAATTGGAATCTGATTCCAATTTCACGGCGCCCGAAGTGCAACACTGGCTTACCGTTACCGGGGCCAACCTGCACAACCTGCAAGACGTCACGGTGCAGGTGCCCTTGAGTCGTCTGGTGGCGGTCACTGGTGTTTCCGGCTCGGGCAAATCGACGTTGGCGCGCGATGTGTTGCTGGCCAATGTGCAGGCCGTAGTTCAAAAACGCAGCACCAAAGCCGGTCGCGATGCTTTAGTTGCGGGCGAAAAAATAGCCTGGACCGGTTGCGTCTCGGTGGCCGGGTTTGAGACTGTTGACCGGGTGCTGGAAGTGGACCAGACCCCGATTGGCAAAACACCGCGTTCGTGCCCTGCGACCTACATCGGCTTTTGGGACATCATCCGCAAGCTGTTTGCCGACACGCTGGAGGCCAAGGCGCGTGGTTATGCGGCTAACCGCTTCAGCTTCAACACCGGCGAAGGCCGTTGTGCCGGTTGCGAAGGGCAAGGCATCCGCACCATTGCCATGAGCTTTTTACCCGATGTCAAAGTGCTGTGCGAAACCTGCAAGGGGGCGCGCTTCAACCCGGAAACGCTGGCCGTGACCTGGCGCGGCAAAAACATTGGCGACGTCCTGCAAATGGAGATCGATGAGGCGGTGGAATTTTTTGCTGCCATGCCTAATATCGCGCACCCGGTGCAGTTACTCAAAGACGTGGGTCTGGGGTATTTGACGCTGGGCCAGCCCTCGCCCACACTCAGTGGTGGTGAGGCACAGCGTCTCAAACTGGTAACTGAACTCAGCAAGGTGCGCGACGACATTACCCGGCGCGGCCAAAAAGCGCCGCATACCCTGTATGTGCTGGATGAGCCCACGGTGGGCCTGCATATGGCCGATGTGGAGAAGCTCATCAAGGTGCTGCACCGTCTGGTCGATGGCGGTCACAGTGTGGTGGTGATTGAACACGACCTTGATGTGATTGCCGAGGCCGACTGGGTGATTGATCTCGGGCCCGATGGTGGCAACGCTGGCGGTCGGGTGGTGGCGGCCACGACGCCGGAGGGCGTGGTGAAACTTCGAACGCACACCGGCGTGGCCTTGAAGCCGGTGCTGGCACGGGCATAAAAGCCAAACAGTCCCGCATTGACGCCCGCCACATCATGACGCTGCGGGGGCGCTCAACGGCCGGCTTTTTGTCAAGATTTTGTCATATAAATGTCACGAGGTTGGCGCAAAATCTGCTTGATTTTTCCCTTGGCTCCCCTTTCGTCGAGCCGTCTTGCCTTGCTCCTCCAGAAAGTGCATTTATCTGTGCCTTCCGCAGATTCATCTTCCACCTGCCACGTCCAGCGCTCGCCCTGTCGGGGCTCCGAAAAGTGATTTCCTATGTCAGGTCAAATAATGACTGATTTGCAAGCGTTTGCCAGCCCCCGTGTGCCGCTGAAGTCCGTCGCGTCCATCACGCCCGTGACCCTGCATTCCACTGCGGTGCGTCGCGGGCGGGGTCCGTTGGCCGGTTTGATGCGGAGTTGCCAGCTCATTTCGGTGTTTCAGCCGATTGCATCGCTGCGCGATGGCACTATTTACTCGCATGAGGCGCTAATTCGCGGGCCACAAGGCACCGCGTTTCATACCCCGGACACCTTGTTGATGGCGGCGGAATATGAGAGTCTGAACTTTGAGTTCGAGAATTTTTGCATCACGCTTGCGCTGGCGCGCTGGGGTGCATTACACGAGCCCGGGCGCTTGTTTGTCAATATCAGTGCAGCGGTTTTGGTACAGGTGCTTAAATATTATGGACGCGATGCCCTGATGCTGTTGGTCAATGGTTTTGGGGTATTGCCGCGCATGCTGGTGCTTGAAATCACCGAATACGAGCGTGTAGCTGACATGGACGATCTGGCCCGTGTGGTGAGCGAAGTTCGTTCGGCGGGTGTGTCGCTGGCGCTCGATGACTTTGGCGATGGTCGTTCCAGTCTGCGGTTGTGGTCGCAACTCAAGCCAGAATTTGTGAAGATCGACAAATACTTCACCAAGGACATCAGTCAGAACGCCGACAAGCTCAAGACGATCCAGGCCTTACAACAAATTGCGGCTATTTTCGACACCGCCCTGGTTGCCGAAGGCATTGAAACGGAAGACGACTTGAGGGTGCTGCGTGACCTGGGTATTGAGTATGGGCAGGGCTACTTTTTGGGGCGACCGGCCGTTCTGCCCCGCGAACAGATTGAGGCACAAGCCCTGCTCGTCATGCAGGATCGTCGGGTGGCGGTGTTCCCGGAGTTGCGCCGGGCCAGTAGTGGCGGCTCGCTGAGTCGCCTGGCAGTGGTTGCAGCGCCCACGGTCCATGCGGGCACCACCAATGAAGAGTTAGCCGCGATTTTTTTGACCAATGCCCATCTGCATGCGGTGGCTGTGCTGGAGGGGTCCCGACCTCTTGGCATCATCAACCGAGCCATGTTCATGAATGAGTTCAGCAAACTTTATTACCGCGAAGTTTCGGGTCGTAAGTCGTGTCTGGTGCATGCTAATCTGGCACCCCGGCTGATTGAGCGTAACCACAATGTGGATGAGCTGGTCGGTATCCTCACCTCGGACGATCAGCGCTACTTAGTGGATGGATTTATCGTAACGAATAACGGTCGCTACGAGGGGATTGGCACCGGGGAGCAATTGGTTCGTTCCGTGACCGAGACCCGCATGGAGGCTGCACGGCACGCCAATCCGTTGACGTTTTTACCTGGCAACATTCCCATCAGTCAGCATATCGATCGACTCTTACGCAGTGGCGTCGAGTTTGTCGCCTGCTATGCCGACCTGAATAATTTCAAACCTTTTAATGACCAATACGGGTATTGGCGCGGAGATGAAATGATTCTTCTGGTGGCCCGACTGGCGCTGGTCCATTGTGATCCCCTGCGCGACTTTGTCGGGCATGTGGGGGGAGATGATTTTATCTTTCTCTACCAGAGTACCGACTGGCAACGTCAGTGTGAGCAGTTAGTTCGCGAATTTGCCGACTGTGCCATCGAGCTGTTTGACCCGGTGGCGCAGCAGGTGGGCGGCATTCAGGCCGAAGACCGCCATGGGGTGTCCCGGTTTTTCCCCTTGACCACAATCTCCATCGGAGCCGTCAAGATTCAGTCCGGTGAATTTTCCAGCGCGGAGGAGGTGGCCTCGCTGGCAGCACGGGCCAAGCACAAGGCCAAAATGCAGGGTGCGGGCTTGGTCATTTTGGACCACATAGACAGCTGTGTGCCGGCAATCACTGCCGTGACCTGAACCGTTTTTTCCAGCAGGGGCGACCTGATCGGGCTGGAACAGTTCCTGCTAGATGCTGCACTGCAGCATCTGATTTTTTTAACAGGAGTTCACCATGACGACGTCTGATCGTACCCAGTTTTCACATGTTTCAAGCGCCGATACAGCTTTTGAACCTGGTGGTTTGCGGGATTTCTTTTTGTACCGTGACCTGGGTATCAAGGCTGCCACCAACGGCCGGGTGATTGCGCACCTTGTTAAGGCAAATAAGGCACCAGAAGCGGGCACTGGATGGCACCGTCATGAGGCAGATTTTCAGATTGTCATCATGATGCAGGGCTGGGCCCGCTTCATGTATGAGGATCAGGAGACGCTGGTCAAGGCTGGTGACGTGGTGCACCAGCGCCCGGGCATCC